>CAYGHZ010000088.1:6534-8349 GCA_964349635.1 uncultured Candidatus Marinamargulisbacteria bacterium | reverse complement strand
TAATCCAAGCCATTTGGCGCGGCGTCCGGATGGATGGGCATGTCGACGAAGTGTTAGGGGCGTTTAAGCCGGAACCTTCGCCCATTCCTTAGCGTCCGCCAAAAACGCCTGAATCCCTTTATCGGTCAGCGGATGTTGAAACAGTTTCATCAAAATTTCCGGAGGAACAGTCGCGACGTCGGCGCCGACAAGAGACGCATCCAAAATATGGATCGGACTACGAACGCTGGCGACCAAAATTTCGGTATCAAATTGATAATTATCAAAAATCGTTCGGATATCTTGTATAACGTCCATTCCGCGTTGCGAAATATCATCCAATCGCCCGATAAACGGACTGACGTACGTGGCGCCTGACTTTGCCGCAAGCATTGCCTGAACAGCAGAGAATGTCACGGTGACGTTTGTTTTAATCCCGCGTTGAGACAACACACGGACCGCTTTCATTCCTTCGGCGGTCATAATGATTTTAATAACGATATTTTTGCCCCACTTCAAATACGTGTCAGCTTCTTTAATCATGCCTTCGGCGGTTTCGCTCAAGGTTTCAACGGAGATCGGGCCGTCAATAAAACTGCTAATTTCGCGAATGGTTTGTTCGTGATCGCGACCCGCTTTTTTGATGAGGGTAGGGTTTGTCGTGACGCCATCCACCAAGCCCATTTCATTGCATTTGCGAATCATCGCCACGTCGGCGGTATCAATAAAAAATTTCATTCGTGTCCCTCGTGTGCCGTAGTAACAACCTTGCCGGCGGATACAGCCCACTCCACGCCCGCATTACAGGTAGCAGGTACGCCGTCAGGAAAATAGGCGGTAACCGTCGCCGGGTTCCAATCATTTAAATTACCCTCGACAGGAAATTCGCTGTTTTGAAAAAAATAAAGTTCAAGTTGCGCATTGATGGTTTGGCGTTCGGCGCGATGGGACGAGCGATCCGCCGATTTTGAGCCTGAAATAAAGCGGGGAAGGACGACGGAAGCCAAAATTCCTCAGATGGCCACCACGATTAGCATTTCCATTAATGTAAAGCCGTCGTAACGGCGGACCTTGGTTTCCATCTCAGAACCCATTATAAAGAAGCGCATATCAAAAATCAAACAGACTCGGCTTCCGCCGAATCGGTTGTTTTTTTGGTCAACCCCCGTTTGGACTCTACTTGGAGGAATCTTACTAAGTGGTTGGCCTCTTCCGATTTCAGGTGTTCTTTTAAAATGGCGTCGATGGCCTGAGACGTATTTTTATCCGATCGATACAGCATTCTAAATACGGTTTTAATTTCTTCAACGGCCAGTTTCGGTGCACCGTTTCGCTTAAGCCCAATCAAATTAATCCCGCGAATTAACGCCGGATTTCCCTCACAAAGCATAAACGGCGGGACATCCTGCGGCAGCCGTGTGTATGCGCCGACCATCGCTCCTTGTCCAATCCGTACAAATTGATGAATACCGGTCATTCCTCCGATCGTCACGCGATCTTCGATTTCGGTATGCCCGCCCAAATTGGTCATGTTCGCGATAATCACTCGGTTACCGATTTTGCAGTTATGGGCCACGTGGACGTTGGTTAATAATAGGTTGTCCGAGCCGATTTCCGTCGTAGTTCCCTTGCCGGTCGAGCGATTAATGGTGACGTATTCTCGAATCTCGTTTCGGTCGCCAATGATGACCCAAGTCTGTTCGCCGCCATATTTAACGTCTTGAGGCGCGGATCCGATCACCGACCCAAAATGGAAATGGCACTTTTCGCCGATTTTCGTCCATTTTTCGATTTTGACATGCGGGCGTGAGACCACACTCCACGACGTGGGTCAAG
>CAYGHZ010000088.1:0-6524 GCA_964349635.1 uncultured Candidatus Marinamargulisbacteria bacterium | reverse complement strand
CCTGATCGCTTCCATAGGATGTCCTGTCGAGGGTGACATGCGCTTCCAGGATGGTGTGATCACCGATAAACACGTCTTCGCCGATAATGCTGTGCGCGCCCACGACCACATCCTTGCCCAAAATCGCAGTACGATGAACGGAGGCCGTAGGATGAATTTGCGGTTTCGACGGCTTTTCGGACAATATATAGGTAAAGGACGCCTCGCACGCGACAGCGCCATTCACCAACGCTTTGCCATGAACCGTGACGCTTTTATCTTTGATTTTTTGCGTTTCGATTTCCAATCGCAACTGGTCGCCCGGGACGACGTCTTTTTTAAACTCCGCACGATCGATTGAACTAAAAAACTGAAACCGGCCGGAATATTCGGCGTCTTTCAGAAAAAGAACACTGGCCGTTTGGGCCAACGCTTCCAAAATCAGCGATCCCGGCATCACCGGAAAATCAGGAAAGTGTCCCTGAAAATACGGTTCGTTGATGGTCACATTTTTGATACCGACAATCCGTTTCCGGGCTTCGAATTCTAAAATCTGGTCTACCAAAAGGAAGGGGTATTTGTGCGGCAGAACGTCCAAAACGGAGATGGATTCCATAGGCACGCTCAACTTACGGTCTTCGCTTTTTTTTGTAAAGAGGTTACAATACCGCGCACGCTTCGGGGGCGTAGCTCAGTTGGTTAGAGCGCTTGCCTGTCACGCAAGAGGTCACCGGTTCGAGCCCGGCCGTCCCCGCCACTTCATGCTTTTTTCTTACGGCTAGAAAGGGCTTTCTTTGCCAAGTGATCAAAATCACTTTCAATGCCCTTCTGTTGAATCACCTTAAATTTGTCATATTCCTGTTCGGCATGAGCTTTTGCCAACTCATGACTAACTTTCCCTGCGTTCTTCAAAATCTCTCGATCATTGAGTGAAAGAAATCCGTCCAACTTGGCGATCCAATCTTGCATATGCATCGGAATGCGGCGCATGGCTTGCCCTTCGGCAAAAATCAAATATTGCTCTGCCAGGTTATTCAATGCGGCTAACTCTTCCAGATTAAGGTAATTTTTGGCGATACTCACTTCGGGCCTGCGAATCACTTCGCCGCGTCGGCTGGCTAGTCCCATATTGGGTTTCGAGGCATCTGCTCTTTCCTTGATAATTTCAGCGGCTGTTTTTCCGGTGATAGCCCAATGCATCTTGTTTTGAACAGTCTTAAAAAACGTAATGCTGATGTCTTGAGTTGGGTCATAGTCAACGCTGGTAGCATAAATATCGGTTATTTTTTGATAAAATCGACGCTCGGACGTGCGAATGTCTTGAATACGTTTAGCGAGTTCTTCAAAATAATCAAAAGGCTGATCGGGATTTTTGAGTCGTTCGTCATCAAGCACAAATCCCTTCACAATATATTCGCGAAGACGTTCGGTGGCCCATTGGCGGAAGCGCGTGGCTATTTTAGATTTGACGCGATAGCCAACCGATAAAATCACATCGAGATTGTAATATTCAAGGTCTCTGGATACGGATCGATTTCCTTCTTTTTGAACTATTCGGAATTTCCTAATAGTTGCCTTTCTATCACACTCATCTTCTTCAAAAATATTTTTAAGGTGTTCGTTGACTGTTGGAATAGTGACTTGAAAGAGATCCGCGAGAAGGAGTTGTGTAAGCCAAACAGTCTCATTCTCGAATCGAACGTCTATTTTTGTTTGACCTGATTCGGTCTGGTAGATCAGGAATTGAGAATTAGGGGGATTTTTCATGCTACGAGTGGAACAATTCTACTGTCCCCGCCATTGCCTTTGATCAAGCGATCAAAATCGCTTTCCAAGTCTCGATCCTGAATCACCTTAAATTTTTCATATTCTCCATAAGCTTTTTTCTCGGCCGTGGTATGGGAGACTTTCCCTGAGCCATCCAAAATATCGTACCTATTGAAAGCTAAAAATTGCCCCACACTTTCGGCCAAATCCTCCATTTTAAGCGGAACTTCGTTTTCAAGCAGGCGTTCCAAATAATCAAAGAAGCCCGAAACAAGTCGTTCCAGCTTCTTAATGTCTTTTTCGCCCAGGTAATTTTTGGCAATTGCCGTGTCTGTTTTAAGAATCCGGCCATTTGGCGATTTCTTCCAGGCCTTAAGGCCCATATAAGGCTTTGTTGCGTCTGCTGAATTGTGAATAATCTCTGCCGCAGTTTGGCCGACGATAGCAAAATGGAATTTGTTTTGCACCATTGCGTAGAAGTTTTTGGTGATGTTTGAATTTTTGTCGTAGTTGATACTGCATTCGGCAAAAATATCGGTGATTTGCTGATATATTCGTCGTTCGCTGGCTCGGATGGAACGGATGCGTTCCAAAAGTTCTTTGAAATAATCTTTGCCAAAATGAGCGCCATTTTTAAGGCGGTCGTCATCTAAGACAAAGCCTTTGATTATGAATTCTTTGAGAGTTTGAGTCGCCCATATACGAAATTGGGTTGCTTCGTAGGAATTCACCCGATAGCCTACGGCAATAATGACATCCAAACTGTAAAAATGGGTAAGATAATTCTTCCCATCACTAGCAGTTATTCGAATTTTTCGAATAACTGAATCTTCTTGCAATTCACCAGATTGAAATATCTCTTTGAGGTGGTAATTAATGGTATTAACTTCGACATTGAATAAGTCAGCCATCTTTTTTTGAGATAGCCAAACCGTCTCGTCTTGAAAAACGACTTCGATCTTCACCTCTCCCTTTGGCGAGGTATACATCAAAAACTGAGATTCAACGGGTTGAAGGCCTTTGCTCAAATAGACACCCTTTTCATATTAATTTTAAGGCGATGTGAATGACTGATTTTATCAAACAAGGTCTAACCTCGTCTAACCAACCCCGTCATCTATTTTCAAGCCTAAAAACGATTCCCTCGATCCAGGTAGGTCAGTGAGACGCCGAGGAGAATAAAAATTGTTCCGCCGGCCAGGACGTGTTTATAGGCGATTGTTTTTCGGCCTTTGGGCTCCGTCAATAATTTACCTAACGGATCATTGGCCTCCTTGCCGGGATCGATGACAACCTCCATCTTGCTAATGCTGGCAAGGAACCCCATCTGGGAGTCATAGTTGTCCGAATATATGAACCCGACAAGGGATAGGGCAAGGCCTATCAAAATAAAAGAAACTCCTCTTGGTAATTTCATCGTGTTGGACCTCCTCTATTTCTAGCGACGAATAGGAAGAACCGACGTATCAATTTTCACTTCATTGTGAATGTCGGTACGGGTCTTCACGTCACCACGAACCTGTCGTTTATCCTTGTCTCGTTGAACTGATCCGGATCCGGAGGCTTCGGCTTCTGCCCTCTGGGACGCCTTCAACGACGCGCGGTCGTTTTCAACTGCGGTCGTATCCAGATTTATTTGGGCTTCGATCAAAGCGGTGCCCTCCATATCATGGGATCTCTGTCGTCGGATGAGTTCCTGACGATCTTCGTTCAGCTTTTGAATCGATTTGTCCAAACGACGTTGGGCCGCTTGCCGTTTTTCGACGGCGGCCTTTAACGTTGCTTTTCGTGCTTCTTCCAATCGTGATTCACTCTTCAATTCCGCCTTTTCTTCGCTGGTCAAATCGTGTTGAAATTCGGCTTTGACCGGCTTAGCCTCGTCCGCAGCGAAAAAAACGCTGCCGGAAGCTAAAAACCCAAGAAATATCGCAACAACCATGGACCTAGACATACACATTCCTCCTTTCCTAACGAACGGCACATCGTTTTTCGGATCATAAAGTACTACAAGTCCCGGGGCCATTTTGTTCCCGCTAGCCGAGCGGGTTATTTAGAGTAGAATTAGGTTTAAATGCGGCTACTTATTCTTCTTGCTTTTTTCGTTATGTCAGCTAGTGCGCCAATTTTTTCCAAGGTGCCCGGCCATTCCGGGTTCCTAAAACTCCGTTCCGCGCCGTTTCCTCATCCCAATCGTCGCTATTACAGGGACAATCGAGCCGCCTATTTTTATCCGAATTCGTTTGATTCCGGGCAGCCGTTTCAAATCGTCGTGTATCTCCACGGCTGGAACAATTCTATCGATAGAGTATTAGCCCAGGAGCAATTGCCGGATCAGATCGTTGCCTCCCGCCGCAACGCGGTCTTGATCATTCCGGCGTTAGCCAAAAATGCCCAGGATTCCTTTGGCGGCAAGTTGGAAGCGCCGTCCGGTTTTTCGGCTATGGTCGACGAAATTCGCGGCAAGCTCAAATGGAAATCCGAAGGGGAATTGATCGTGGTGGCGCACAGCGGCGGATATGTGCCGTTATTGTCGATCTTGAAACACGGAGGTAAGAAAATTCGTGCGGTGATTCTGCTGGACGGGCTTTATTCGCAACACGAAGTGTTTTTGGAATGGAAACAGCGCCATCCGGAGTCCAAACTTTTTATTTTTTATACCAATAACGGAAAAACCGTGCAAGAAATTGCCCAGCTCAAAACCACCCTGGAGCACTTTCGATTAAAAGACGCTTGCGTGGAAATCCCGGTGGAAAGTTTGCCAAGTCTGAACGCGTCATGCCGGATCGTCTTAGTGAATTTGGAGGACGTTCGTCATGATGACGTGCCTTCCCAGGGCTATTTGGAGTCGCTGTTGCCGCTAATTGGCGACTCCTGAGTATCTTCGAACGCTTTTTTCAATCCCTTGCACAACGCCAATTCCTGCAAAATCGCCTCCGGCGTTTCCCATAACTCCGGCCAGTTGGGATAGGTTTTGCATTTTTCCGGGCGGACGGGATAAATTTTGC
Source organism: uncultured Candidatus Marinamargulisbacteria bacterium (assembly GCA_964349635.1). Lineage (GTDB taxonomy): Bacteria > Margulisbacteria > Marinamargulisbacteria > SXXA01 > CAYGHZ01 > CAYGHZ01. The sequence goes on along the minus strand of CAYGHZ010000088.1, from coordinate 1,773 downwards.
AGCCATTTTCTTTGTTTAGGAAACACGATTTTCGAAACGTTGGGCTGGCGATGAGATGCCAACCGTTGTCCTTGCGAACAAAGCGTTTCATAAATTCTTTAACGTCCAATTTCAAAAACTCGGCCATCCGGGTGATTTCGTTTTCGTCCGCATAAACATAACCTTCAAATCGGCAGCAGTTGCCGGTTTTCTGGCATTGGAAGGCGCTAAGTACTTTTTCTTTGATTTCAGATAATGGAGCTCCCGATCGGAATCGAACCGATGACCCCGTCCTTACCATGGACGTGCTCTACCGACTGAGCTACAGGAGCTTAATTTTTCAAATATCGGGACAGTTTTGCAAAATCGATTTTTTGACACAGTTGATTAAAAACCTCCCGATCCCTGATGCCGGTACCCACAATATTTAATAGCAAGTCTTCCGCAACAAGCACATTGCGCTCGCAATAATGCTCTTCTTCGGAAAATTTTTCCAGAGCGGAATAATTTTGATTGACCTTGATAATGGCGGTATTTTCAAATTTATCAACCAACTTGGGGTTTCGAATAATATTGGCATATTCGTTAATAGCCGGGTCGGAATAAATGACGTTGATATCAATAATATGGTTTTGTTTGTTTTGATACCGCTTTGTAAACAAAACACCGAAATGATCCTGGGGATTATCCAGTTTATCCAAAGGCTCCAATGTCACATTTTCCGAAAAACCGCCAAACCGATCGGGGAAAAAAGAGCCGATCGTTGATTTTTGCTGGTCGCGGAGTTTCTCAGCCAGTTCGTTAAGCAACAAAATGCCGGTCGAAACACGACCGTCTTTAAGTACCGATTGAATTTCATTTAATTCGTCGGCATAGGGAACGGGTTGGGCGTGCAATGAGAAGGCGAGAAAGGCCATTGCCAAGCCGACAAAAAGATGACGAATTCTCATCCGCGCAACTATCAAATATAGTCAGTCATATTGTCAAGCCAAAACTTTAATGATAAGTTTCCGCAAAATCCCTCCTATGGAAAAACGTAAAACCAAGACCGAAGAAGAGAAGCGCGCGCTCCAGGAAAACGACGATAAATTAGATATTGTCGAACTCCAAAAAGGCGATCTCAAAACGCTTTATGTTCTCGCAAAAAAATTAGATATTCCTGATTTCAAACAACTTCGCAAAAACGATCTCATTTTCAAGATACTTCAGGTAAAAACCGAGCAGAACGGTTTAATTTTCGCACGCGGTGTTTTGGAAATTCTGCCCGATGGCTATGGCTTCCTTCGCACCAACAATTATTTGCCCAGCTCTGAAGATATTTACGTCTCGCAGACCCAGATTCGACGATTTGGCTTGTCAACCGGCGACACCATTTCCGGCCAGGTGCGGCCTCCGAAAGAAGGCGAACGTTATTTTTCGCTGCTCAGGGTTGAAGCCATCAATTGGGAAAGTCCCGATAGAATCAAAGAACGAACGGTTTTTACCAACTTAACGCCGATTTATCCTAACGAACGTATCAAATTAGAAATCGGACCGAAACCGATTTCCACGCGGTTGATGGATATGCTTTGCCCCATCGGAAAAGGACAACGTGCCCTGGTGGTGTCTCCTCCAAAAGCGGGTAAAACCACGATTTTAAAAGAGATCGCGAATAGTATTTCAATTAATCACCCTGAAATTTTAATTAAAGTATTGCTGATTGATGAGCGCCCGGAAGAAGTCACCGATATGGAGCGGTCTGTAAATGGGGAAGTTATTTATTCTACGTTTGATGAGCCCCCCGAACAGCATGTG
>CAYGHZ010000087.1:0-8632 GCA_964349635.1 uncultured Candidatus Marinamargulisbacteria bacterium | reverse complement strand
CGTTTAAAAGATTGCATGAAAAAATTAGGTCTGAAGTACAACTGGTCAACCGAGAAAAAGCACGAATTGCACATTATTTAGAAGGAATCGAACAATTCAAAAACGAAAAGGAATTTTCAAGTTTATTTGCGATGTTACCAGGCCCTCTTCCCGGTCAGAGTTTTTTAGAAAAATTTCCATTGTTGGCGAAAAAATGGCATCCGACGATGAACTTCCTGAAGCCTTCCCAGGTTTTCCCGAATACGAGAAATATATTTTTCTGGTTATGCAGTAAAGGACATCATTGGGAAGCAACTGTGGCAGATATCGCAAGAGGACATGGGTGCCCATTTTGCTCAAATAAGCGAGTATATGAGGGCAATTGCTTAGCCAACATAAACCCTAGCCTTGCAGCCCAATGGCATCCGACAAAGAATGGGACTCTGAGGCCCACAGATGTAATAAAGTCTTCCCATTTAAAGGTATGGTGGGCGTGTGCCAAAGGTCATGAATGGGAAGCGCCAATAAATAACCGGGCACAAGGTCGTGGGTGTCCGCAATGCACCAATCGATTCCTTTCTCCTGAAAACAACTTAGCTACGGCCTTTCCAAAATTGGCAAGTGAGTGGCATCCGACTAAGAATGGAACCCTGTCGCCAGAAAAAGTAGTAGCAGGAGGGAAAAGAAAATATTTTTGGCTTTGCAAGAACATGCACTATTGGGAAGCCCGCATCGATCATCGAATTAATGGGAGCGGCTGTCCTGTCTGCCGTAACCAAAAAGCAATAAAAGAAAATTGCCTAAAGACCGTATATCCAAAAATTGCGGCACAGTGGCATCCCACAAAAAACAAGCTACTCACGCCAAAGGATGTAGTTCCTGGCTCAGGGAAAATCGTGTGGTGGGTATGCAGCCGAGGGCATGACTGGAAATGTCGAGTTTTAGAAAGAGCAAGGGGGAGGTCCTGCCCAAGATGTGCCAAATAGTGATGTACTTTTCTAAATTTGGCGAATTCGCTCCTAAAAAAAATTCCAATATCTAGCGCCTTTCCCGCGATTAGGAGAAAAAATGGAAATCCTGATACCCATTGGATACCCGGAACCCTCGCCGGGACAAACAACAGATCTGCTACAGGGATCGTAACTCGAAAGCCAGGAGCCGCCTTTTTAGGTGGCTCCACCTAGCAATACAGAACTAGCTCGGATAGGTTCGAAAGTAAAAAATATGTTTTAAACGACATTGTTAATAAAATACCATCTTGATAATTATTTGTTACTTTATTAACATCCCTCCGTGGACAATAAAACCAAACTTTTCGCATTTCTTGATAAAAATATCCTCATCACCGTAGACGAAGCGCGAAAGCTCGGGGTCAGTCCCATGATGCTTTCTCGGCTTGTGGCTGAAGAAACAATTTATAGAACAGAGCGTGGCATATATACGCAGAGCCTGGATTGGCTTGGAGATTCACTCAAAAAATATTGCGCCGTTTCTGCCCTATACCCAGGCGCGGTTATTTGTTGCGTTTCGGCTCTGACTTATTACGACCTAACAGACGAGGAAGAGCGCAAAGTCTGGATTGCCTTAGAGGCTCCTAAAATTATTCGCAATCCTCGATATCGCGTAATCCGTCCATCCGGCCTTGCGTTTACACTGGGAATCACCGCCCATTCGTTTGGAACCCGAAAGGTAAAAATTTACGATATTGAAAAAACGATTGTGGATACGTTCAAGTATCACACCGAAGACGTCGCATTAAAGGCGCTTAAGGGCTACCTCCGAAGAAAAGATAAGAATATTCAGAAGTTGTGTGATTACGGAAGAAAGCTCAAGAAGCCGCTCGATGAAATCGTTACTATTTTGATGGCGGATGGATGACCGATGGCCGTCAATATCACCAGCTTACATGCCAGACTTCTTAATATTGCGCGTGCCCGGAATATGGATTTTCAAGTTCTTCTTAATCGCCTAGCCTCTGAGCAGTTCCTGTATCGTCTCAGTCAATCTTCTTATAGCGAAACGTTTATTTTTAAGGGTGGTTCGCTCTTAACTTATCTAATTGAGTCCGATAGGAAAACAAAGGACTTGGATTTTTCGATCACGAAAATGAGCAGCCAGGTTAAAGACGTTGTCAGCGTGATTGATTCAGTTTTACGACTACCTGTTGACGACGGATTTGAATGGAAGGACATCTCCGGAGAGCCACTGGCACATCCGGATTTGGCATACCCGGGAACTCGAGTCACATGTCGATTTTTCCTAGGTAAAATGCAAGGTGTTGTTCGGCTTGACGTGGCCATCGGTGATACTGCAGACGCACAAAAATTCCCAATCAAGAGACTATCCTATAAAAACGAATCCATTTTTGGAGAACCTTTTCTTTTGCTCGCATACACACCTGAAGCAATATTTTCCGAAAAACTGCAAATTTCAGTGAAGAAGCGCGGTCAAAATACTCGCATGAAAGATTACTATGATCTTTTAAAGCTAATTGATCATACGCTTGATCAAAAAAGAATTAAAAAGTGTTTGAAAGAGGTATTTTTAAACCGAGATACTCAATTAATCGATCAACTTAACTTCGAGGAGACGGAACTCACTCGACTTCAAATCTACTGGGAGCATTTTTTGAGGCGTGAAAAAATCACCGAAGACTTGGGAAGCATCCGTCAGGTTATCGGAAAAATAAATACCTACTTGGGCCGGCTGAACGTGTCTACCCCATGAACGAAAAAACCGAAATTTATGTAAGCACCGACGTCGAAACGGATGGCCCGATCCCTGGAATTCATTCCATGTTAAGTTTCGGATCGGCGGCTTATTTGCCCGACAAGACATTGCTGGCTACGTTTTCGGCGAATCTTGAATTGCTGCCCGGCGCTACGTCCAACCCTAAGACAATGGCCTGGTGGCAGAATCAACCCGAAGCCTGGGAGGCGTGCCGAAAAGATCTAGTGCAACCCGAAGAAGCAATGAAAAAATATGTGCTGTGGCTCAACGCGCTGCCTGGTATCCCTGTATTTGTCGGATACCCGGCGGCATTCGATTTTATGTTTGTGTATTGGTATTTAATTCGATTCACAGGAGAAAGCCCGTTTTCTCATTCGGCCTTAGATATCAAAACGTTGGCGATGGTGGCGCTTAAATCGGGGTATCGCCGGGCGACAAAACGAAATATGCCCAAGCGGTGGTTTGATTCGCTTCGGCATACGCACAATGCGTTGGACGATGCCATTGAGCAGGGGGCGTTGTTTTGCAATATTTTTGGGGAGATGGGGCAGCTTAAATAGACCAGGCATCCACGACGCGAATAAATTTCTCGCGTTCGAAATACCGGATCTCGGTGGGATCAATCAAAAACGGCTCCACGTCTTTTCTGATTTTCTCAAAATCAACGGATTGAATTTTTTCAAGCAGCATTTTCTTCAATATTTCAAAATCAAAAGGGATACGCTGATGTTGCGTCTGCATAAAACCGTTTTCAATCAGCAGATAATTAGGAACAATTTTCTGTGCTACATACCAAAGTAGGTCATAATAATCTCTGCCTTTCGCATACGTTCGGCATAACAACGCATTGCATTTGCCTGCAAAAAGCGACGGCCTATCAAAATGAACCACTTCGATCAGACTTGATTTGGATATCAGGGTTGTTTGCGTCTTAAAGCCCGGGGGTGGGTTTGTATCGATTTCGAATTTGACCGATAGTTTCTCGTCCTCATAAGGTGAAAGGCCGACGTCAAATAACACCTTTCGAAATTTGATAAAGCTGCTTTTTACCGCACCCACCTCTTTGCGAGTCAATTCTACGGCAAACCCTCGCAAGACTAGCTCTCTTTTGAGCGTTTCGAGAATTTTTTGAAAATCGAAAGGGTCGTGATCTAACAAGCTAAAATCCAAATCTTCCGAAAATCGGTTCAAATCAAAGAGAATCCGCAAGGCCGTGCCGCCGACAAAGCCGATCCGATGACCGATTTTGTTTTGCTCGATCAATTTCAAGAGCATCTCCTGAAGATACTCTCTAAGCCGATGTTGTTTTTCTCGATGCGACGCATAGGGCGCCACCACTCCCCTCAAAATGTCGATCATACGATCTCCCCTTGTTGTGTATCGTTCCACTTTTTAAGTGCCTGCACGACCGCTTGCAATTTCTTTCCTCCGGAGATCCGAACATACGACATCATTTTCTCCCAATCCAGATTTTCCAGGTATTGAAAGCGATACGATTCCTCAAAAATTTCCGGACGTGAGGGGTCAATATCGTCCAGATTCAAATAGAGAAAATCAAACAGCGCCTTTTCTCGAGTTGCAAGAAAATAGGGAAATTTTCCAGGCGTTCTTTCCTGCGTAAACCCGACGAAGAGAGACTCCTTTACGTGCCGATAAACAAATTTACCCAGCGGGTTTAAAATTCGCTGCGTTTTTTTTGTCGTGATGGCCGTAACCGCATCGACGCGTTCGGGAATAAATCCAAAATGCGCCAAGGCCCATTCCAGACTTACATAAGAAGGCGAGACCATTTCAGAGGAAATAACGAGAGGATCCGCCTCTACCTTTCGGTTGGATTCGTTTAATGTATAAAGTCCCCTGCGTAATTGAATAACTTCCCCGCTTTGCCTCCAGCGGCTCATTTGGTTCTGAATCGTGCGCCAGGATGGGCCCCATTGCCTCAGGGACGAATCGGTGAAAAACGGGAACTCCATGTAACGAAGCCGAAACTCTTTATAGTTCATTACGTTTCTTATATTACCACGTTTTGTGTGATTATTGGAAATGAAATTTGAATTCTCGCACTCTATTTTTGTGCAAGAAGCTGTCGTTAAGCGACAGTTTCTTGCACAATTTAAAAATACACCTGACAATTTGCGGCGCATTTGCGGTGTATTTGCGGCGCATTTGTTTGAATTAGGCACGCTTGTGGTATATCATTGATACAATGACTGAGGATCAGCGTCTAAAACTTATCCTTGCGGAGGGCGAGGGTCAAAAAATTGAATTTAAGGAAGCGCTTTCGCCCCGCCTTCAGATCGATTTGGTGGCGTTTGCCAATGCCTCGGGAGGGTCTTTGTTTTTGGGGGTCGATGACAAAGGAGACATCGCGCCCATTTCTTTTTCAAATCGCGTATTGAGCCAGATTCAGGATTTGGCGCGGAATTGCGATCCAGCGCTATCGATTCGATGCGTTAAACATCGGGCGGGGGTATTGGAAATTCAGGTTCCGGAAGGCCCGGACAAACCCTATCGATGCCAGGAGGGCTTTTTTCTTCGGATCGGGCCAAATAGTCAAAAGTTACGGAGGGATGAGATCGTTCAGATTGCCCTTCAAACCGGCAAGCAGCGATTCGATGAACAATGGAATGAGCATTTTGAATTTCCGCGCGATTTTTCCGGTGAGCGGCTGGATCGTTTTGTTCAATTGATCGAACGTCCGATAAAAGCGCGTCCGAGCGATGTTTTAATCAGCCTTGGCTTGGCCGAAGAGAAAAAAAAGAAACTGACAGTGACCAACTGCGCCGCTCTCTTTTTTGCCAAGGAACCTCAAAAATTTTTTCCTGAAAGTTATATCACCTGCGTTAGATATCGGGGGCTGGATCGATTTTCGATTATCGATAAACAAGATTTTTATGGTTCGCCCATCGACGTCATCGATCAAACGCTTCACTTTTTGCAGCGACACATCTCCGGCGAAAAAATTGTCGAAGGCTTTGCCCAACATCGCGAGGTGTTTGAATACCCTCTTGTGGCCATTCGAGAAGCCGTTGTGAACGCGGTAGCGCACCGGGATTATTTTTACGACGGTTCTCATATTTACGTTCATCTTTTTTCAGACCGCCTTGAAATCGAAAATCCCGGCGGCCTATTTCGCGGAATGACCCTGGAGGAATTGGGGACACGCAGCGTCCGGCGCAATCGATTGATCGCCGACATATTGCATCGGGCGCGGTTGATCGAGCGGGTGGGTAGCGGCTTCGACCGGATTAAACGAGCCTTGGAAGAAAATCAAAACCCCCTATTTGAAATCAGCAACACCAATTTCTTTACGATTCGATTTTTTCCGCGGATACCCGGTCTTATGCATCAGCAGATGACGCCGCGCCAGGTTCATTTAATTCGCTTTTTGACCGAGCGCAAAGCCGCATCCAAATCCGAATGCGCCAGCTTCTTAGGCGTGAGCGAAGATACGTCGTTGCGCGAATTGAATGCACTATTTAAGAAAAAAATGATTATGAAAACCGGCTCAGGCAAATCTACGCGTTACAAAATCAAATAATTTTGCGGCGCATTTGCGGTGTATTTGCGGCGCATTTTTAATTTTTAAAGCTGTCGACTAACCCCAATCACTCCCACTCCAATCCGTTTACCGGAATTCCCGGCGGGTTGGGTTTTTAGATCATCCGGGTCTTGATGTACCACAACCGAGCGGCCGATGATCGATTCGTCGCCGGATAGGCGAAAGGTTGTAAACACGACGTCGAGATGGGCGTTGCCGCTGGGGTTTGCCTCGATATTACCTAGGTCGCCGGAGTGATAATGCTCTTCTTTTGGTCCGCCATGCCTGTCCTTTTTGGGATTGAAATGACCTCCCGCTGAAGCGCCGGTCACATCGGAGAGGTCTCCGAATTGATGGATATGGATGCCGTGAAGTCCGGGTGTTAGGCCCTGAAGATCCGCCACGACGCGAACGCCGGTTTCAACTTCGGTAAACATCACGACCCCAACCGCAAAATTTCCTTGGGTCGGCAGAACAATGGCGATCGCCGACTTTTTTTCCGCCGCAAAAATAGTCGCACCGACGAGTATAACCAACGACAAAAAAGTAAGGCCAAATTTTGTTTTCATATTTACTCTCCTTATGGTTTTAAGGATACACCAAAATCGCGCCACTTTCCTGGCGCAATTTTCTATTAGACATGGTCATAATATGGCGCGATTCTGGATATAGTGGCGCGATTTCCCGAAGGATGTTCCCTTGAAAGTATCTCAAAGAAACGTTAACTGTTCCGCTGCCACACCGAACGTTTGCTTGAGGCTGGGGAAATGGCCGAAGGCAAAGATGCCCTTGAAGCTCAGATGATTTTGAATCATAAGGCCGCTATCGAACTCCTTGTCGACCATGCTTTTGAGATTGGGTTCAACCGCTATACGATTCTCAATTTACATGCTCTCCTTTCAGACAATTTACTTGCCGACTCCCAGAGCTGCGGTCGGTTGCGAACCATACCGGTTAGAATCGCCGGCACCCTTTTTCATCCCTTAGAAGTTCCACAGATAATCGAAGAATGTTTTCAGCAAATCCTTGACTCGGCGACTGCGATTAAAGACCCGTTTGAGCAAGCTTTCTTTTCGATGGTTCACTTGCCCTACCTGCAACCATTTGAGGACGTAAACAAACGGGTATCGCGCCTAGCCGCAAATATCCCGTTTATTCGCGAAAACCTGTGCCCGCTATCGTTTATTGATGTACCCGAAAGAACTTATATCGACGGGCTTTTATGCGTATATGAATTGAATCGCGTTGAATTGCTCCGAGACGTCTTTGTGTGGGCGTATCAACGCTCGTGCGCCCGTTACTCGGCTGTGCGCCGGTCGTTGGGAGAACCAGACCCGTTCCGTTTGCGTAACCGGCTATCCGTGGCCGAAACAATAAACGAAATTGTTCGCAGCCAGCTAGGTAAGAAGGCTGCATCTTCCTTAATAGAGCAACGCGCCAAATCTATACCTCAGGAAGATCGGTCTCGCTTTATTGCCGTGGTGGAGGCCGAACTGAGGGGCCTTCATGAGGGAAATATCGCGCGCTATCGCGTCACACCCTCGCAATATCAGGCGTGGCAAAAAATATGGCGGTGACAAACCGGGCGGCGTCCGCTTAAAATGCAAAATTATGATCACCACCGAAAAACTGACCTTTTCATTTGCGGGAACGACTCTTTTTGAAGACGTTAACGTCAAATTTATTAACGGCAACTGTTATGGATTGATCGGCGCCAACGGGGCCGGGAAATCGACTTTTTTAAAATTGCTGTCCGGCGATTTGAGCCCGACATCGGGACGAATTGATATTGAAAGCGGTAAACGTATTTCAGTTTTAAATCAAAATCAATTTGCCTTTGATGATTTTGGGGTTGTGGAAACGATGTTGATGGGCCACAAGGAATTGTATGACGTTTATTCCAGGCGCAACGCACTGTATGCCAAACCGGAAATGACCGAAGAAGACGGGCTGTTGGCGGGCGAACTGGAAAGCTTGTTTGGCGAAATGGACGGTTATAACGCGGAGTCCGAAGCGGAAATGATGTTGAATGAATTGGGCATTGATTCCACATTACAAAAGAAAACCATGAAAGAACTCGAAGCGGGTCAGAAAATTCGCGTGTTGTTGGCCCAAGCCTTGTTTTCCAACCCCGATATTTTGCTTTTGGATGAGCCAACGAATCAATTAGATTATGCGACCTGCACGTGGCTTGAAAATCATTTGATGGACTTCAAAAATATGGTAATTGTCGTGTCCCACGACCGCCATTTTCTTAACAAAGTGTGCACGCATATCGCCGACGTTGATTTTAAGAAAATTAAAACGTTTACGGGGAATTACGATTTTTGGCAGGAGAGCAGTGCGCTGATGATGAAACAGCGCCAGGATCAGAATAAAAAA
>CAYGHZ010000086.1:0-8681 GCA_964349635.1 uncultured Candidatus Marinamargulisbacteria bacterium | reverse complement strand
CGACAGATTATCCGGCAACCACGGCCCCTCTTTCCGTACAGACGCCATATATTTTTCGACAGCCTCGCGGCACCAGCGGTCGTTATAGGCGATTGGCAAACGAATCAAGCGAGAAGGCAGGGTATCCACTACGGTCAACGATTCTTCCTGCTCAACCAAAATATCGATGAGTTTGGATAATGGCAATTTCAATCCGTCATATTTAATCCAGAGTGACCGAACACCGGGCGCAGTCTCTTCTAGCCCCGGAATTCCCATTTCACGCAACCGTTGCTCCAACGCATGTACGCGAAATCGAACATTCAAATCTAAAACTACCGGACCGTATTCGATCAAGACATGGGAATCGCCGGCCATCCGATACACAACTCCGGGAATAGTCTTGATAATGGCATCCGAACGAACCTGCGTAATCATGACACCAACACCAGAAGATCGCCCTCAGTCACTTGATCCCCTTCTTTAATCAAAATTTGTTTAACGATTCCTTCGCGATCCGCGCTGACCGAAAATTCCATCTTCATCGATTCCAAGATGATAACGTCCTGACCGGCAGAGACTTGATCCCCCTCTTTGATTTGCAATTTCCAGACACTGCCCGTCAACGGGCTTTTGATTTCAGATGACATAACCGAACTCCTCCCTTAAAAATTGCGTTGATAATTTAGCATCGGCAAACGCTTGAGATTGAAACACTTGGCGCAACAAACCAAGATTGGTCGTTACCCCTTCGACACGAACATCTTCCAAAACAGCGCGCATTTTTCGGATCGCATCCAACCGATCGGAACCATGCACCAAAATTTTCGCCAACATCGGATCGTAAAACGGCGTCACGACGGTGCCCGATTTTATCCAAGTGTCATAGCGAACGCCATCACGAACCGGAAAAACAGCCGTCGTTATTGTTCCCGGACTTGGCATAAATTTTTTCGCCGGATCCTCGGCATAAACGCGGCATTGAATGGAATGACCCTTAGGTTGATAGATGAACGCTGAGAGATCGGGAGGCTGAATCATCCACTCCACCAAATCGATCCCAGTCACCATTTCGGTCACGCCATGTTCTACCTGCAAACGCGTGTTCATTTCGAGAAAATAGAAATTATTTTGCGCATCGACAATAAATTCTACCGTCCCCGCCGACGTATACCCCACCGAGGAAGTCAATTTCACCGCCGCATCCCACAATTTTTTCCGAAGGGTTTCATCGATGACCGCAGGTGTTTCTTCGATTACTTTTTGATTCCGACGTTGAATCGAACATTCTCTTTCCCCCAGATGACTAGTGTTGAAAACCTGCACTTCGATATGGCGGGGCCGCTCGATATATTTTTCTAGAAAAACCCCGCCTTGTTTAAAAAACCGTTCGGCTTTGGCGCGCGCATCCGACAACGCCCGAATTAACGACGCCTCATCCTCGCATTTGTACATTCCGATCCCACCACCACCTGCCGTCGCCTTAACCATAATCGGATAACCGATTTTCGCCGCCACAGACCGCGCCTCGTCGTCACTGTCCAAAAGCGCCGCGCTGCCGGGAACTGTCGGAACACCCAACGACTCGGCCAACGCGCGGGAATCATGTTTCAACGAAAACTGACGCATCGACTCCGGATTGGGCCCGATAAACACGATATTATTCTCGCGGCACAGTTCCGCAAAATTAGCATTTTCGCTATTAAATCCGTAACCGGGATGTATCCCATCAACGCCCCGCTCACGCGCCATGTTCAAAATCGCGTCAATATTAAGATAACTATCGACGAAAAACGCTTCATCCGCTTGTTCGGTAGCGGCCGTATTTTCGTCAGCCTTCGAATAGATGGCGACGGACGCAAGACCCATTTTGCGACACGTACGAATAATGCGGCACGCAATCTCCCCCCGATTGGCAATTAGTATCTTCTTCAAAACAACTCCCCTTAAACTGTTACTGTTTCTTTATATGGTTCTCGCGCCTTTAAGCCCAATTCATTTAATAAATTTAGATCAAAATCCCACTCCGGATTTGGGGTGGTCAATAATTTTTCTCCGGTGAAAATCGAATTTGCTCCGGCCAAAAAGGCCATCGCCTGCGCTTCTTTGCTAATGGACAACCGACCGGCGCTCAACCGCACCATCGCCTTGGGCATCAAAATCCGCGCCACCGCAATCATGCGAATCCAATCAAACACATCGACCGGAGGCCGCCCCTCCAACGGCGTTCCTTCCACCGGCACCAGCGCATTAATCGGAACACTTTCCGGCTGCGGATCCAAATTGGCCAACGTTTGAAGCAATTGAATCCGATCTTGCTTCGATTCGCCCAACCCAATAATCCCGCCACAACATGTCGACATTCCGGCATCGGAAACATTTTTTAGCGTATTTAATCGATCCTGATAGGTACGAGTATGGATGATTTCTCCATAATGAGACTCTGATGTATCTAAATTGTGGTTGTAAGCTTTGACGCCTGCCTCAGCCAATCGCTGCGCTTGCTGTTTGGTGAGCATCCCCAACGTACAACACACCTCCAGTCCCAGCGATTTAACGCCGCGGACCATCTCCAAGATATTATCAAAATCCGCATTGTCTTTCACTTCGCGCCATGCGGCGCCCATGCAAAAGCGAGTCGATCCTTCCGCTCGCGCCTGTTTGGCCGCGTCAACGACTTCGCCCACATTCATCAATTTTTGACGCTCAAGACCGGTCTGATACCGCGCCGACTGCGGGCAATACGCGCAATCTTCGGAACATCCGCCTGTCTTAACGGAAAGCAACGTGCACAACTGAATTTCACCCACCGCTTGATGGGCACGATGAACGGTCGCCGCTTGAAAAACAAGATCCAAGAGCGGCAAATCAAATAGTCGTTCTACTTCTCGAAAACTGGTCATTTTATTGGGGAAACAATTTTGTAATTGTAACGTTACAAAACGTCCGCCGCAATAGACGCTAGCTCCGATCGTTCGCTTTTTGACAAGAATATATGTCCGGCGATTTTCTGCGCTTTCATTCGTTCGGCCGTGTAAGTAAGCCCATTGGAGTTAGAATCCAAATAGGGATTGTCAATCTGTTCCGGATCCCCGGTCAGAACAATTTTAGTACCCTCGCCAACGCGAGAAATAATTGTCTTAATTTCATGCGGGGTCAGGTTCTGCGCCTCATCGATTATGATGTACTGATTCGGAATACTGCGGCCACGGATATACGTAATCGCCTCGATTTCAACGATACCGGCATCCAACAAATAATCGACTTTTTCGTTACGTCTTCGGGACGATCGCCCTGATTCCTTTTCTTTTCCGCCACCATCTTCGCGCGTCAAAATAAAATTCAAGTTATCAAAAATAGGCTGCATCCAGTAATTCAATTTTTGATCTTTGGTACCGGGCAAATAGCCAATATCTTTTCCCAACGGAATAATTGGCCGCGCCACCAATAATTTTTCGTACCGAGGCTCATGGCCAATCACGTTTTGCAGTCCGCACGCCAACGCCAACAACGTTTTTCCGGTCCCGGCCGGACCCACCAACGTCACCAATTTAATAGAATCGTCCATCAAAATATCAAAGGCAAACCGTTGTTCCAAATTCATCGGATGCACGCCCATGGCCTCTTGTGTTCCTTTGATTTGAATCAAGCATTTTTGGAACGGATCGTAGCGACCGATCAAACTCGTCTGCGGATTATCGATACATTTGACCCATGCGCATTCGTTCGGTTCCAATTCGATATTATCCAACGGCAACTTATGTTCCGCCGCAAAAATGTCGACTTCCTCATGCGGCAGCACCAATTCATGCCAGCCGCGATACAACGTCGAATATTGAACTTTTTGCTTTTCGTAATCCTGAGATTTAATTCCCAGCGCTTCGGCTTTAATCCGGGCGTTTACATCTTTGGAAATAAAGAAAACCGGCTTCCCGGCCTTCTGATAATCCCACGCCACCTGAAGGATTTTGTTGTCGTTTAAAAATCGCTCCATTTTTGGCATGGTCGACGTTTCGGATCCCAACGCCACCACCAATTTCCCGTCATTCGGCAATTTCGCGCCCTTTGAAAGAGCGCCATGTTGAATTAAATGATCGATTTCACGCAACACATGCCGAGCATGCATCCCCTTTTTATCGGAAAATGTTTTGAGATGATCCAGCTCTTCCACCACAACCAACGGAACAACCACCGTATTATCGGCAAACGAATAAAGGGCATCCGGATTGTGAATTAAAACATTAGTATCTAAAACGAAAAATTTGTTATCTTGGTTTGTCATTTAATAAAATATAACATATGTCCGCATTAACCAGAGTCGCCTCGTTCACCTACAAAATCCCCGCCGCCTTTAAAGCCAGAGTTTGCGCCAGACTGAATCAGGAAGGAGTGTCGCTATTATCCAAAACCGAAATCGCCGACATCTCAAAGCACGCCGGTATTGACCCCAAAAAACTGGCCGCCGAGGCCGAGAAAATACCATTTTTCAAAACCAAGGCGTTATCAAAGTTTTTGACCGCCGAAACCCACATGGCGGTGCGAGTTAATTCCCACTCCGGGGACGTACATGCCTGGACCATCCATCCCTTTCGATTCGAAGAACGGACCTACGCGGATCTTTTGAAGCCACATCCAAGCCTTAGGGCCGCGAGCGAGGCGGCGATGGAACTGTTGCTGGCCCATCCCCAGTTAATCGGTTATCGCGGCGCACTGACGTCGACCACAATCATTCGTTACAATCCGTTTCAAACACGAGAATTCTACGTTCTTCCCCACTGCGACGATAAATTTTGGATTAGTGTGCATGCCGCGATCCGATCGCGAAACGTCTTTGGGACAAATACCGTTTATTCAAGACATTACGTTCCGTTGGATCAAACCAAAGGTCCAACGGCAATGCTGCTGGATCAAACACGCACCTTGCACGACGCCAAATTGAACATCAGAAGCCTGGAAGATCAAACGCGAATGGTATTCTTAACAGGGATCAAAGCCGTATCGAAAGAATGGCCCCCGAAAACCTGGCTGCGTCCGTCTAAATCGACCGAATTACCTTCACCAAATCCAGCGCCGCAACAACCGACTCCGCGCCCTTCCCGATCCGTTCGTTAGCTTGTTCAACCGTATCGGTCGTTAACACGCCAAAAATCACCGGCAAACCAAAATCGTAGCCAACCTGCGCAATCCCGCGAGCCGCCTCCGCACAGACATAATCGTAATGAGAGGTATCCCCGCGGATCACCGCCCCAAGGCAAACAATCGCATCGAATGCTTTCTTCTGAGCTAGCAGTTTCGCAATAATCGGAATTTCAAACGCGCCGGGCACCCTATAGACAGAAGGATCGGCAATGTGACGACGGTCGCACTCCTCAAGCGCGCTTTTTAGCAGGGGTTCCGTAATAAACTCATTAAATTTTGAAACGACAATCGCTAGATGCATAGCTTAATTATAATACGCCAACCTCCCATACCCGTAGTTTAATTTTCACGCCAAACGGGTAGCTAATACATCCGGGGCCGCTTTATGTCTTCAAGGGGAGTTTCAGGCACATCAAGCTCCAGTAATTCAGCTTCGGTACCGCACGTTTCCCCCTACCCACGAGAATTAACCCAAAAATATACCATTCAAATAAGACTTGCATTTGGACAAAACCCTTCTGATCAACAGTATCAGGCAACCCAAAAAAACGACCCGCCCAAAACATTGTTTCCCAGCCACAAACCTCGAAACAAAAAATAAGCGAACCTTCGGATTTTTCATCGTCCAATGTAGACGCTATTCTCGATGAAGTCGAAAAAACCGTAACAACAAGTGCCTTTGCCCTATTTAACGCCGTTGGCGCACCTCCCCCCAACCGACCCCCTAGCCGGATTATTAACAATGCGGCCTGCAGTGTTTGGATCTCTCAAGAAGTTCGTTCGGGTCGTACCGTCACCACCGAATCGTGGGCGCATATTCAAGGCAAGAATCTATACCCCAACAGCGAACCTAGAGACAGGAATATACGAAATCAACTAAAGCAACATATCGACAGCCTGAGCGACCGCGACGATGACACAATTGGCCATATCGTTAGTCGAGCGCTGGCAGGCGGAACGCACGAGGCCGACACTGAAGCTAACGTTTTTCCCCAAACCGACTTGGGGAACAAGGGAATGGCAATAATGGAAAACGAACTAATCGACTCACTTAGAAAGCAGTACGAAGGAGAATTGTTTATTCATGCTAAGCTCGATTATGCTCCAAATGCCACTCGGCCAACGAGCATCGTCTATACTCGACAATTTAAAGGAGACTCGCCAGCTTCAATAACTTATGGAAATTAGGAACTCATAACGGGTGCCCAAATACCCAACGCCGAATACTCAAGTCCGTCGATCCGCTAACTAACGCATGGTTCTCAATAAATAGATCATTGACATGGTGGGTATGCCCCTTGTTGGTGGAAACCAGTTTCCATTCCTCGGGAGTCGCATTGATTGGCACCCCCAACGTTTGAAGGCACTGCCCCGTTGGAATATGCCATATCTTAATCGATGTATCCCACGATCCGCTGAAAACGATATCCTGGTAGGGCAACAGGCAGTAAACCAATTGCTTGTGCCCTTCCATCACCCTCAAACACTCTCCGGCGTCCGGATTCCAGACCCGAATCGTCCCGTCCGAGTGGCCGGTTAGAAGGTTTCCTTGGTGAAATACGGCGCTTCTCATAAAAACATGGTTTGGCACCTCAAACCGCCGTATCTCTCCCCCTGTTTCCAAATCCACCAACCTTGCCGGAACATGACCCAAAACTACATAACGACCGCGAAAAACCATTCCATGAGCCCGAGAAGTTTCCCCACGAAAGACATGGCGGCATCGACCGGTTGAAATTTCCCAAACTCGGGTACTGTAGTCATCCGTACAACTGCTTACCACAAATCGGTCGTTCAAAGCTACGGCGTCAATCCGGTGGTCACAAGCCTTTGGATCCCCTTCAAAATGACCGTGACCAACCAAGGTTTTTATAGGGGTTCCCGTTCGCAAATCCCACAGCCGCACCGTGCCATCGTCGCTACCACTGGCCAACATGTCGCCGTGTCGCGCCAAGCAACCAATAAGCTCGGTATGGCCTTCCAGCTTCTTCAAAATCTCACCTGTATTCAAGTCGGATATCCCAATCGCAAAGTTAGAAGAGGGCGATACCACCAGTCCGTTGTAAAATAAAAACAACGTCGTCCACAACCGGCGTGTATTTTCTACTACAATCTCCATCCGAGGATTCTGAAGCCAAGCATACTCCTTAGCCAGATCCGCTTCCGTTTTTTGCCGTTTCACCGCCATCCCCTCGTCGACCGCTTCCAATCCCCTCGCCTCCCAATGACGCCCACGGATCCGATGATTCGGTATACTTATTATTTTCTTTAATTCTCTTGCCATATTATCCCCTGATTTTAGAGCGTTTAAACTATCGACGCCATCCCCAGCTAAATCTAGCTAGATGCATATTTTCGATATAATATGGGAATATAACTTTTCCACGCATGCCCAATAAAATTATTATCGGTTGGAAAAAAAAAGTTAAGTTGCCCGATTGGGGCATTTCTTCATTACGAGCCAAAGTAGACACAGGCGCCAAAACCAGCTCGCTGCATGTCGAGGACATCACGATTCTTCCCGGACGAAAAGTGCAGTTCTTCGTCGTAACCCGAAGAAAAGAACCCAAAAGGAGAATCAAGGTTGTGACCCATATTATCCGAAAAGCGCGAGTGCGAACGTGCTCGGAATCCACTACCACTCGCATTTTTGTCGGCACCCGAATTCAAATCGGATCGGTGGAACAACACATCGAACTTAATCTAGTTGACCGCGACAACCTCATCCATCGTATGCTATTGGGACGCAGCGCATTGGAGGGTAAATTCGTGGTGGACGTCAGCCGTTCTAAATGAAAATCATCATTTTATCCCGCAATTCCAAACTCTACAGCACCCGCCGCTTAAAAGAAGCGTGCCTAGCCCGCGGCCACAAGGCCAGGGTCATGGACACACTCGAATTTTTGATCAAGGTCGAGCAAAAAAAGCCGGAACTCTATTACAACGACAAACCCATCGGCGCGTATGACGCCGTTATCCCGCGAATCGGCGCGTCGATCACATCGTTTGGCACAGCCGTTGTGCGGCAATTTGAACAAAAAGGCGTGTTTTGTCTCAATTCATCGCAAGGGATTCGGGCCTCTCGCGATAAATTAAGCGCCATCCAAATTCTGTCGCGTCACGATATCGGTATCCCGCCAACAGTCTTTGTCCGCCCTCAACACGCCATCAAACAAGCCATCGAAACCGTGGGCGGAGCACCCGTGATCATCAAATTGATTCAAGGTACCCAAGGCATCGGCGTCATCCTGGCAGAAACCAATAAAATGGCCGAGGCCATCGTGGAAGCGCTTCACAGCAGCAAACAAAACGTATTGATTCAAAAATTTGTCGCTGAAAGCAAAGGCCGTGACATTCGCTGCATCGTGGTGGGCGGGCGTGTCGTCGCCGCGATGCGCCGCGTGGCTCAAGGCGATGAGTTTCGGAGCAACTACCATCGGGGAGCAAGATTGGAACCCGTTTTGCTGGATCCCACCTACGAAAAAGTGGCTATCCAATCCGCCCAAATCCTAGGGCTCAATGTCGCCGGAGTGGATATTCTGGAGGCCGACGAGGGTCCGAAC
>CAYGHZ010000085.1:0-8745 GCA_964349635.1 uncultured Candidatus Marinamargulisbacteria bacterium | reverse complement strand
TCGTTCAACGGCCCCCAATCAATTTTTGATTCGCGCTTATGGAGGGGTCGGCATTGGCACCACGGACACGGTCGGAGCCGCATTGACCGTTTCCAGAAATTCGCAAAATGACTATATTTTCCGAGCCATCGGCATGGCCAATGCCGCCAATGCTTTTGTTATTAATACCTCCGGAAACGTGGGTGTTGGCACGGCAAATCCCGGAAAGGCGCGCTTATCGATTCAGGGCGGCCCGGTCAGCATCGGAACAAACAGCGTAACCGCTAATCTTACGGTTGCCGGACCTCATCCCGGCATCGTTTTCCTGACACTTAAAAAAGACGGGCAACCGGCATTCTTTGTCACGTCATCGGGCAACGTCGGGATCGGGGTATCGACCAACTATCAATTTAAAACCGGTGAATTATTGAAAGTGGCCGGATCAATCGCCGGTACGCAGTTCCAGATTGTTGACCCCAATAACCCTAGTTCGACGGTTATCTTGCAAACCAACCCAGCGTCTCCTTGGTCCGTCCCCTCCTCCAACAACGGTTTTAGCACCGCATTTACCCGGGGCAACGTGGGTATCGGCACCACGAACCCAAGAAACTTGTTGGAATTATCTAATAGCGCCGGCAAGCAGCCGATTTTGACCTTTGACATCAATGATACGAACCAGTACAGCATGACCGTCACTCAAAATTTACTCACGTTCTTTCAGGGCCGAACGGTTCCGGCGGCCCCTCCCATTGCCTTTGGTCCCAACAGCGTTGGTATCGGTACGCGTCTGACGCCTCCGCAAGCCACACTGCATGTTTCGGGCAATGCGTTATTTAACGGCAGGGTCGCCATCGGATCGGCTCCGGTTCATCCCAGCTATAATCTGTTGGTCAGCGGCAACTTTAATACCAAAGCTCTTTTTGTGACGGGACTGAAATTTACGCCCAGGCCGGATCCGTGGAGAACGCAGGCCCCCAATATTTATTACACCTCCGGCAACGTCGGGATTGGGACCTCTCTTCCTTTAGCCAAGCTAGATGTGGCCGGAACGATTTCGGCTAATTCGGTTGTCATTACCAACCCTATTTCGATCAACGGATCGCTAAACGCCAACGAACTTCAGCTAAAGAATTCGCCTGTCCCAACACAACCTCATATTTCGGATTACGGCCGCCTCTATATCGAAAATGGCGATTTAAAATATCAAGACCCCATTACCGGCAACATCAAAGTTCTTTCCTCCCCTATCCGAAAAGTATTTCCGGGGGAACCTAATGCGAAAGGCAAACTCACCTATTTCGTCGATAATTCCACGATCGGACAAACGGACGTGACGTGGAGCAAAACCGATCCCAAGTTTTTGGTGTCCGGTAATTTTGTGGTGAGCAGCACGTTGAAGGAAACGACCGGGTTTAGAGTCACCACCAATACCGAACTGGGAGTCACGCGCGCGATGACCATCCAAGCCAATATCGGCCATGCGGGATCTCTTACCGCCGCCCGAAATTATTCCGGTCAATCCATCGCCCTAAATATAGAAAAGAACTGGGGCAATGAAACCACGCCGGTTCAGGTAAATGGGCTTGATATTGCGCTTACGCAAGCCAACCAGTCCTTCATGCTCAATAATGCCCGGGCGGTGGGTCTGTTCGTTGACGTCGACGCCGTTAAAGTCGATGCAACCGCAGGCGGTAAAAAAGCAGCGGCCATCTTCCAGGGCGGGTTTGTGGGTATCGGCACCCTTAATCCGCAGACCGAACTGGAAGTTAACGGTACCGTTTCCGCCAATTTCTTTAATTTAACGGGGGGCCTTAATGTACCCCAGTTATTTGTTAATAAAGACAAACTGGTCGCCTTTAGCGATACCACCGCCGGCAACGCGCCGCGGGTCGGGATCGGAAAAACCAACCCTACCGCCGAATTGGATGTCAACGGGACAATTTCGGCCAATCGTACTGTGATTAGTCAGGGTTTGATCGCCACCACCTTGAATGTGAATAATGGCAATCTTTTTGTTAGCGCCGCCGGTAACATCGGGATTGGTACGACTCAACCCAACGGCCAAATTGAAATCAAAAAGCAGCTTCAATCCTCGCCGGCGGCCGATTTTACGTCCCAGAAAATCAATGTCAGCATTTCCGGCAGCAGCAGCCCCGATCTCATTTTTGGATTTAATAAAAATGTGACCGGTTTGGATGTTCAGCTCAGTACCTTGGGCAACAATCGTATTCGAAACGGAAAAACGGCTACCGGTGTTAGCGTGAATATGACGCAATTGAATGTTGAAGCCGGCAGCAAGGCCGTCGGTCTGGCCGTCGATGTGACGGGAACGTCGGGCAAACGCTATGCCGCTATCTTTAACGGTGGCAACGTCGGTATCGGTACTACACAACCCACCGCCGAACTTCACGTCAATGGCACCGTACGCGCCAACGATCTTTTCTTGGAAGGCACCTTGAAAGCGTCTCGCGCGACATTTAATTCGCTGGTGGTTGAAACGATCGCCAGCTTTAACGGAACGTCCGTCTTTAACCAACTTAACGTCAAGGGAACGATCACTGCCAATACGTTGGTACTGCAAAATAGGCTTGATGCGCCCGAAGCCGTTATTTCGACCATCAATGCCCAAACCGCATCGGTTAACGTGTTGCTGAAGGCTTCAAAGATGATCATCCGCGATTTGTTGCAGGGGCTAAAAGCCGAATTTACCGGCGGCGTGGGTATTGGCACGACAACACCCCCAACCAGCGGGTTGTTTGTTTCCGGGAATGTGACGGCCAATATCGTCAATATTACCAACAATTTGGTTCTGACCAGCGCGACGCTGAATGTAAACAATGGAGGATTGGTAGCCACCCCTGGAAAACGAGTGGGTATAGGCACCGCAAGTCCGCTGTCAGCGCTTCATGTGGTGACGGATCTTACTTCTCCGTTCGTCGATTTTAGAAGCTCAAGCTGGGCTTCCGTCCGTATTCAAAATCCGACCACGCTGGCCAATCGTGCGGCCGGCTTATTATTGATCCCCGAAAACAATACGGTTTCGCTGAACGTGGGATCCGGAATCGTAGCCATCAAATCAAATAACACTACCCCCGGCTCTCACCTTGCCTTTATCACCGATCCCGATAACGGTGATCCCGCGGAACGACTTCGCATCAGCTCCGAAGGGAACGTCGGTATTGGAACTTTGACTCCGACCGCCCGATTACATGTGGCGGGCAACGCTCAGTTCACCGGCGCGGTCACTATCGACGGCAAAATTGCGGTTGATCGGATTCAGGGCGGGGTTTCCGGCCTAACAATTGTCCCTAACCCCACGCTGCTAGTTCAGGGCTCCGTTTCGGCCAATCAAGATATTATCGTGGGTCGAGGACTTTATATTCGTAAGGCTGCCCCTCCCGCCGGCATCGCTAATTACGGTCGGCTTTATGTCAGCACAATCGATCAAGATCTGTATTATGTAAATCCATCCAATGTGTCATTTAATATCTCGGCTGCATTTTCGGGGAAACCTCAGCGAATTCCGTTTTTTGATTCCACCGGCAACCTGAACGACACCGCACCATTGGCCTGGAAAGCCGCCGAAAACCGGTTTGTGGTGGGAACGCCTAATCAATTAACCAAATTCGAAATTGCCACCACATTAAACAATACAACGACCGGAAACGTGGCTGCCCAGCGAATTCTCCTCCAGTTTGACAATCGAAGCGCAATCCCCAATTCCAACAGCCTGTTCACGGGCTTGGACATTCAATTTGGCGCGAAGCAAGGTTCCACTGACTTTGGGCGATTAGCGCAAAACGAAATTGCCGCCGGCTTGATGGTCGACGTTTCGAAATTACGCGCCAAACAATCTAGCTTAGATCTGATCGGAGACAGCGATGCAAAGGGCTATAAGTTCTCGGCCGTGTTCCAAGGCGGCGGCGTGGGTGTTGGCACCACCTTCCCTCTGGCGATGTTGCACGTCGTTAGCGAAAAAGTAGGTCAGCCGGCGTTTCGGGTGGATGTAAAAAATGGCGCAGTTGTAACTTCTAACGTCTTATTTGTTTCGGATGGCGGTCGAGTCGGTATTGGCTCTTCCCAACCGACGGCGAAACTTACCATTAAAAGCGACGGCTCCACGTCCGCTTCTTCAGCCTTACGCATCGTCGATAGCAGTGATCAACCTCTGTTTTTAGTGCGAAGCGATGGAAACGTAGGGATTGGCGTGGCCTCACCGGCCGCTCGATTGGCCGTTAATGGAACGGTCTCTGCCAATATCGGCAGTTTTACGGAATTAAGAGCCACGTCGATGAATATCGGAAATGCGTTGGTAGTGGATGGGTCCGGCAACGTCGGGATTGGCATCACCACCCCACAAAGCAGCTTGGTCTTTTCAAAAACATTTACCGCTTCTCCGGCGGCGGATTTTACGTCGCAGCGCATGAGCTATACGATTTCGGGTGGCACGCCGACTCAACCGCTATTTATCGACAAAAATATTACAGGTTTGGACTTGAGCCTGACTTCTACCAGCCTTTCCAATAGTCTTAGCATCGGCAAGACGGCCACGGGCGCCAATATCGACTTATCCGGATTGCAATTGGCCACAGGCAGCAAAGCGATCGGGCTTCAGGTGAATGTTACCGGCAATTCCGGCACGCGCTACGCGGCGATATTTATGGGCGGCAACGTTGGGATAGGCACCACAGCTCCCTCCCAGAATTTACATGTGATCGGCACAGTTAAGGCCAACAACCTGATTTTGGACGGATCGATTACTGCCGGCGCTATCACCATCAACACCTTAATTGCCGGCAACGCCGCCTTTAGCAAAGCCGTTACCATCAATTCGATGTTTGCCAATACCGTATCGGCCAATAACATCGTGGTTACCGGCCTATTTAATGTGGCCACCGCCAATATCACCACGTTGAACGCGACCAGCGGAAAATTTGATCGTTTGGCCATTAATGCCGCATTGGATCCGTTGTTTCATCTCAACGTTTCAGGCGATGCAAAAATTAGTGGAAATGCCACCATTTCGGGACTACTTCAACTCAGCCGGATTCAAAATATCGGATCATCTTCTCTTGTCATCAACCCAAGTGCCGGTCTCGTGGTTAATGGCACGGTTTCGGTCAATTCGGATATTCGCTTGGGCAAAGGCTTAATTTTAACCAAACAAACGTCCACCCCGGCGACGCCACTTGGACTTGCCGCCTTATATGCCAATAAAACCGGCGATCTGATTTATAAGGTCGCCAGCGTAACTACGACCGTCAATCTGTCGGCGGCATTTACCGGCAGGCCGGGTCGTATTCCATTTTATAATTCGGCCGGAAGTCTCAGCGACCAGGCGCATTTGTTCTGGGATGCCGGAACCAGCACCTTTACGATTGGTTCGCCTAATGTGCTGAGCAAATTCGTGCTAGCCACAACTCTTAATAATACGACCGTGGGTAAAGTGGACGCGCAAAAAATTGAACTGCGCTTTGCGGACAGGACAGCCTCGACCGGCGGCGCGAACAACCGCTTCTCCGGCCTTAATGTCGAATTTGCAGGGCAGGATCCCAATAATCCCAACACGTTCGGTCGATTAGGACAAAATGAAATTGCCGTAGGTTTGAAGGTGGATGTTACTGGCTTGCGCGCTCGCCAATCCAGCCAAGACTTGTCGCAACCGACCACCGTCGGATTTAAGTACGCCGGGATGTTCTTGGGCGGTAGCGTGGGTATTGGCACGGCTGCGCCGGTTAGCGCGTTGCATATTGTAACTGAAAAAGCGGGAGTGTCGGGATTGCGAGTCGACATTGCGCCCAATACTCCGAATGCCCTTGTGGTCGCCGGTAATGGATATGTGGGGATAGGTACGTCTGCCCCTACATCGCGACTCACCGTGATTGGCGATTTGCATGTGATGTCCAATAGCCTGAGCCGTTTATTTGTTCGCTCGAACGGCAATGTAGGGATTAACAATAGTGCTCCCGTGGCCAATCTGCATGTGTCGGGCAATATGCGCGTGGATGTCCCCTCCCTTCCCTACGCCTTCTTCATCAATAATTCCAACGGACGAGTCGGTATCGGAACCAGCACGCCAGCTACCAACTTAAATGTCTCAGGCAATATCAAGATCGGACCGGCCTCCCGCCAGAATGCGTTGGTGGTTACTTCCAATGGTCTGGTGGGTATGGGTGTTGCCTCTCCTCTATATCCCCTTCATGTCGACGGAGTTATTATGTCGGCCACCGGAAATAACACCACGGGATTACCTAGCTGGTTAACAGATACGACTGTCAGCAAATTCGGTTTCTTGGCCAAGACGAACGACAAACATACGTTTATCGGGATTAGAAACAACACCAGCATTATTTCGTGGGGTAACACCGCCGCCGATTCTTTGATCGTTTCCCATAACGTCGCGGGTGAGGTGATGCGCTTGCTTGGCAACGGTAATGTCGGCATTGGCATTAGCGCGCCTTTGGCCGCATTACACGTCTCTCGCAACGTCTCGGCTATCTTCAGGGTCGGCAGTTCCGTTAGTCCCAATGCCCTGGTAGTTTCCGGAAACGGTAGAATCGGTATCGGCACAACCTCCCCCACCGCATTATTAGACGTTGCCGGTTCAATCAAAGCCAATTCGATCGAAGTCACCAATACCGATGTCCTGATTTCGACCTTAAACGTTAAAGAAATGCTGTCTATTAGCCGCGAAATCAAAACGGCCGTGGCGGCCACCGCCAGCGTGGTTGAAATGACCTTAACGGCCGATAATCCGAATCAAATTGTGGGTATGGATATCAACATGCGTTCCAATATCGCGCCCGCACCTCTAACCCGTCCCACATCGTTATTTAATAACAATGCCTATGGCGTACGCGTCGATATGCGCAGTTTGGCCGTGGCGAACCCCAATATCGTGGCCGGCGTCGATGGGAAAAAATATTCGGCGGTATTTTTGGGCGGCCCGGTGGGTATCGAAACCCTAACACCGCGCTTCCCGTTGCATGTCGTCGGTCCGTTCCGAGGCGACATCGCACGCTTTTCAAGCAGCACTACCGGTTTGACCATCCACGACTACGAAATTGGCCGTATCGGTTTGGTGGCGCAAGACCTGAGCGTATTGAACGACAATCAGACGTTGATTTTGGATAAGGACAAGGTGGGGATTGGCACGACTACTCCGGATAAGACCTTGGTTGTGAATGGCGATGTGAGAGTGGGTATAGTAGGCACCATCACCGGCACGGAAGCACCTGGAAACAAACTCTATTTCTCCGGCGCCGCAGACCTAACGTCAGGCGGGACCGACAACGACAATACGGATTCGATCTGGATCGGTCGCCATAACAAATCCGCCGATGTGTCGGAGTTGCGCGTCAATATTGGCGACGATGGAGCGACGGCAGGCGCCATCGACAAATTTGCCATTGGCTATACCCAAAGCGGCGCATTTAAAGAAGTCTTTGCCGTCCAGACCGACAAAAAAATTGGAATTTCAAGCGGCACATCGTTCACACCACTGGCGACCCTTCATGTTCAAAGCGACTCCAACGGCCCGGCCAACAATCCGATGAAGCATACGATGTTGATTGAAAACAAAGCGGCTACCGGTGGCGACGCTTTGGCCATCTGGATGTCCGGATTTAGCGGTGCCCTTGGACCATTAGAAGGCGCCAATTTCATTACGTTCTTGGACAGTGATAAGGTTCTGGGTGAAATCGAAGGCAACGGCGCTTCGGGCGTCCGCTTTAAGACCAATGGCGCGGACTATGCGGAATATTTGCCCAAGGCCAGCCCAATGGAACCATTTGAAAAAGGCGATATCGTGGGTGTGGTTAACGGCAAAATCAGTAAGGCTACAAATGGCGCTCAGCAAATCATGGCCATGAGCCACGGCGCAAGCGTCGCCGGTAACTGGCCGGGTGATCAGAAAAAGCATTTATATGAGCTGATCAGCTTCTTTGGGCAGGTACCTATCAAAGTCCTCGGCCCCGTTCAAGCCGGCCAATTTATCATCCCTTCGGGCAAAAATGACGGCACCGGCATTGCCATCGCCTCTGAAGACGCGGGCCCAGCCTTGATGAATCAAATCGTGGGTACCGCGTGGGAATCGTCCGACAAAGAGGGCGTGAAGCTAATTAACACGGCTGTCGGATTTACGTTTAGCATGCCGTCCCTGAAAAAATCACTGGCGTCTCTGGAAAACCTGAAGGGTCAAGTCAGCGTGTTGGAAACTGAACAAAAGACGCTAATTGGCAATTTCGACAAGAAGTTGGACGCTCAAAACGCCGAAATCCAAAAACTCCTTGATCAGCTGAAGCATCGTCGATAATACTTAACGAAGCGCATTGGGGAGTCGTCTAATGGCAGGACAGCAGATTCTGGATCTGTGAATAGAGGTTCGATTCCTTTCTCCCCAGCCAAATTAAAAATGAGCCCGCGAATTTTTAATTTCCCTACTCCTTATCCCTTACCCTTAAAATCTCTTTTGACCGCAAGGGCGTAATCATTTTTAATTTGAAGGTTAAGAAATAAGGAATAAGGAGAAGGGAAGAGCCATTATGGATTTCGAATTTCGAAATGTTAAGGTTTATCAGGGCGCAAAGGCCTTTCATTCGGCCATTCAAACCGTTATTGAACAGAAAAAGCCCGGTCACAACGATTGTGACCGGGCTAGAGATTACACTTAGAACGGGACCACTTCCGGTTGTGCCGATTGTGCAATCTGTTGTTCCAATCGGTATTCACGGGCGCGGACGGCAAGATCGTCAAAATCCTCTTGAC
>CAYGHZ010000084.1:0-8794 GCA_964349635.1 uncultured Candidatus Marinamargulisbacteria bacterium | reverse complement strand
GAGTATGCCGTGTTGGGAGAGGTATTTTTGAATGCGCAAGGGGTCAGATTCCGGACTGAATTTTCATATGTTAAACCTGGGCTTCCGTCACGCTTTTATAGATTTCGTCGAAAAGTGTGTCAATTTCGCCGACGCTCGCTACATTCGGAAACCGATCTCGCCATTCCATGACCGTTTTATAAAACGGAGATTTCGGCTTAAACATTTCCATCTGGCTTAAAAGCTGCTTTAAGTCGCTTTGCGATCGCCTGCGTTGCAAAAATAACGGACGTTCGTTTATTTTGCGAATGCGGTCCATCAAAAAAGAAAATTTTTTTTCCGCAGAATCCTGAATACCATTGTCGAAGTCCCATTTTATGGCGTTTGAGGCATTACCAAGCATAAAAAGGTGTTCGACAAACTCAAGGCTGCGGTCGTGCCAATTGCGTCGAATCGCCTCTAAATCTTGGTCGGTAAGGGCATAGTCTCGTTTCATAACTTGTCCCAAAAACTCAGGGAGCGCCTGTAGAAGCGGATGGTCGTCAAGAACCGTTCCATCTGAAATCAAAAGTTGAATTCCAAGTAAAACGTTCGAAAAACCGCATTCGCGGCTACCAAAAGCATGGCCGGGAGATAGGCGGTATACCTTTGGGCGGTCAAAGACTGCGAAAGATTTGACCCTATCGAAAATAGTTTTTAATCCATCGCTTTGGTGAAGCGTAAATTCTCGGAGTACTGCCCGGAAATCTAGCCTCGCTCCCGGAACCGTGAAAGAAACGGACATTAGGCGGTGAAATGGTGGAATTTTGGGGAGATTTGGATCAAAAAATTCTTGAAAAACTCTAGGGCCGTCGGTTCCGTCGCAGGCTGTGCAAAAAAATGTCTGACTTTTTTCGTGAACGATCAAGGTTTGAAAATGTCCGGGCGAACCACCGGTAATCAAAACCGGTTTTGTAAAATCAATATCGCGATATATCCGTCCGACGGCTAAACTGGTCAATGATGGGCACTTAGGGTGCTGCTGAACCGCCCATCGAAACCCCGATCGCAAACTATTTGCCAGCGCATCATGTTCGCTTTGACCTTTGATAAGCTCCAGGAAACGTATGGCAATGTTTTGAACATACAAGGGTCGCGCGCCGTAACCTCCGGCGGAAAGGTAATGGGCCTGTAAATAAGCCCCGCGATCCAAAATCAATCGCTGGTGGGGAAGAATATTGTTTTCCATCCCACCAAATAAGATTTCGGTGTCGCATGCTTCGTGAGACCCTTCAATCAAAAGCCGCCGAATGGCGGGGAAAATCGCGTCATAATTTTCGGGGGTCACCTGCTTCATCACATGATCAAGCAGCGTGGCTTTTTTCGTGTCGCGACCATAAATCAGCTTGGGACGTTGCGTGATGTAGGCAAAAAACGCGTCCGACTTTGCGGGATCAAAAAGCGCCATCGCCGGATTAAAATCAACTACGGCGTAGGGTGTGGGGAATATCCTGGGCGTAGTGGCAATTGTTTTTTTCACCGCTCGATTATAGCTTAATTTCTCCCAACTCCACCAACGCCTCCTTAAGCTCCGCCTCGTGCTTTTTATTTTCAATTCCCGTAAACAAGCTATACGCGCAAGGCACCACAAACAAGGTCAAAATCGTTGAAACCAAAACACCGCCAATAATCACCACCGCCATCGGAATTCGCGTTTCGGCGCCGGGCCCAATAGCGAGTGCGGGAGGCACGGCCGCAGCGATTGTGGCGATTGACGTCATCAAGATGGGTCGTAGCCGAACCGGACAAGCGTCCAACAATGCTTCTCTGGCCGGCATGCCTTGTTTACGCCGTTCGTTGGTGAAATCCACCAGCAAAATCGAGTTTTTCTTGACGATCCCCATCAAAAGCAACATCCCAATCATGCTGTAAATATTAAGCGACTGACCCGACGCATACAGCGCTAAAAACGCACCGGTAATACTAAATGGCAATGCTAAGAGAACGGTCACCGGATGAATAAAGCTATTAAATTGCGAGGCCAGCACCATATAGGCGACAAAAATTCCCAATACCAGCGCTAACATCAGGCTTTGAAACGATTCTTTATACGTCTGCGCAGAGCCGGACATGACGATGCGATACCCTTCGGGCAACGCCGCCTTGGCGACCTCATTCACTTTCCCTATCGCTTCTCCTTGAGAATGGCCCGGAGCAATATTGGCGAAAACGCTGATCGCGCGCTCCCGATTTTTACGCGTGATAGTCAAAAGAGTTGGCTTTTCGACAATTTTGACCACGTCGGAGAGCCGAACCAATTCGCCATGATTATTTCGTACCCAAATATTTTTGATATGATCCGGCAGATTTCGTTGCTCGGCCAGCAAACGCACCCGGATGTCATATCGGCGACCGTTTTTGGTATATTTTCCGACGCGAACCCCGCCGATCAAGGCTTCTATACTGGTTCCGATCGAGGCGATATTCACGCCGCGTGCCACGGCTTTTTCGCGGTCGGGAACCACTTGCACTTCCGGCATTCCCAGAAGATAGTCCGAATCGACGTCGGTCATCATTCCGGTGGCTTCCATTTTCTTTTTAAACTCTTCGCTTAATTCGCCTAACTTGTCCCAATTAGGCCCACGCAACGTAAATTCCACCGGAAATCCGCGCTGAGCCGAAAAGCCCGATAGCGACAAATCCTGAACAATTACTTTTTCCACGCCCGGAATTTTCTTCAACTCTTTTCGCATAGCGGCCATCATATCTTTTTGAGACGGACGTTCTTTAGGGTCTTTTAAAGTAATAAACATCATCCCTGCATTCACTTCGCCGCCGCCAAACCCGCCGATCGACGAGAAATAATTAGCGACGCCCGGAAACTTAACGACTTTTGCTTCGGCTTCTTTAAAAATAGAGTCCGTGTACGAAATCGAGGAGCCCAACTGTGTTTGCATTCGAACCAAGAAACGTCCCTGATCTTGCGAGGGAACAAATTCTTTTTTGATAAGGCCAACCACGGCAAAAGAAGCCGCAAAAAACACCAACGATCCGATAATCACAAGCCATCTAAACCGCAAACAACCCACCAGCGTCCGCCGATATCCGGAGGCCAGCCCCTTCATGAGGTTATCCATCGTTCGGGACAGCCACGACGTATGATTGATTTGAAGAAACTGCGAGCAACGCATGGGAGCCAGCGTCAACGCTTCCAATAACGACAGCGCAACGGCCACCGAAATGGTGATTCCAAACTGGAAAAAGAATTTGCCAATAATCCCTTTCATAAAAATAACCGGAACAAAAATAGCTAAAATTGCGACGGAGGCTGCAATAGCCGCAAAGGTGATCTCGCGCGCGCCACGGATCGCGCCTTTCACCTTGCTTTCGCCCAACTCCCGATGCCGGACAATATTTTCTAAAACCATAATGGCGTCGTCGACCACAATCCCAATGACCAGGGACAGTCCCAATAACGTGAACGTATTTAACGTAAATCCAAAGAAATAAAGAAAGATAAACGCGCCCAATATCGACGTTGGGATGGCCAAGATAATATTGATCGCCGAGCTCCACGATCCCATAAACAAGAAACAGACGATCGAGGTTAAAACGGCCGATAAAATCAATGTGAAATTAAGCTCGTGGGTCGAATCTTCGATAAATTTGGTGGAATCAAAAACAACATTAAGCTTCATGCCTTCCGGCAGGTCTTTTTGGATGCCAGCGACCCGGACCTTAACGGCTTTTGCTACGCTTACGGCATTGACGCCGCGCTGTTTGCGAATTCCCATTCCAATGGAAGGCTCTTGCATCGTGCGCGAAATACGCCGGACGTCGTCCAGGCCGTCCTCGACGCTAGCGACGTCGCCGATCCGGAAATTTTTCCAAAGCGGGGTTCCGCTGCGCGACGGGATAATCATGCGTTGAAACCCATCCATGGAATGCGCCTCTCCCAAGAATCGGACATTCAATTCTTCCTTCAGATTCTCGATGCGACCCGCGGGTACTTCCAGATGCTGGGACTGTACCGTCCGGATTACGTCCTCGACGGTCAATTCATATTTAAATAGTTTGGATTGATCGATCCAAATACGAACATTGGGTTCGATATAACCGCCCAACGTGACTTCACCGACACCGGGAACGGTCGTGAATTGGTCTTTCAGGTGATCGCGAGCATATTCGATCATGTCTTTTAACGGGCGAGTCCCGGATAGCGCCACCCACATGATGGGTTGGTCTTCCGGGTTCGATTTGGAAATCACCGGCGGATCGATGTTGCGTGGTAAGTTGCGCTGCGCCTGCGCCACCTTGGTTTGAACTTCCTGCAACGCAACGTCGATATCTTTGTCCAAATCAAATTCAATACTGACCGACGTCCGGCCCTGGCGCGAGGTCGAAGAAATTTCTTTAACGCCGGGGATGCTGGTCATGGCGTCTTCCAGAACATCCGCAACCTCGGTTTCCATGACTTCCGGAGCTGCCCCTTCAAATGTGACCGATAGAGAAATAATTGGAAAATCCACATCGGGCAATTGGCTCACACCCATGCGACTAAATCCGATCGCGCCAAACACAATTAACCCGAGCATTAGCATCCATGCAAACACCGGCCGCTTTATCGCGATGTCAGATAGGGTCAAGGCAGCTCCTGTTGATCGATTTTAAGTTGCACCAAATTGGATTTATATTGAATATCCGCCCGGTCCAAACTTCGTTTCATATCCAATAAATTATTTAAGGCCTGTAATACTTCCAAATTGTTGATGAGACCCAATCGGTATTCATTTAGATAAATTTGAAAACTTTGTTTTGTTTTTTGATAGGCGTCATATAACGTTTTTTTCTGGGACAGTGATGAATTGAGCGCGACCATATCGGCCTGAAGCGCCGTTTGAATCGTCCGGTGTTGTTGAACGTAGTCGATTTCCAGTTGTCGCAGGACCGAATCCGCCTCCGTCGTGGTCGCCCATTCGCTGCCGCCCTGAAACAAGGGGACTTCCACCGTCAATGTGGCGTCCCATGTGATGGGCGCCAAGGCGTCGGTGCGTTTCAAATAATAATTGGCGCCCGCATTAACATTGGGCAGAAAAGAATTCGATGCGATTTGTTTCAGTGACTTCTGATAGGCGATTTCTTCTTTCAGCACCAATAATTCCGGTCGGTTCTCGACCCATTTTGGCGAATTGATTTCAAATTCAACATCTTCGTAGTCGGGAGAGTCAATATCGTGGCCCAAAAGATTGGACAGGTTCAGGTTCGTGGTTCGCAATTGGCTATTGAGCTGCTCTTCTTGCGCATTCAGATTTAACAATTGCGCTTGCGCGCTCAACACCTCGCTTGACCGTGATTTTCCCACATTGGCGCGATGTTGAAGGTCGGTAATGCGGGTTTTGGCCAATGCTGTGACTTCGCGAATGTTTTGCAAATCTTTTTGGATCAGCATGCCCTGAAAAAAGAGTTGAACAGTCTGTTGAAACACATCTCGTTTAGTCTGATCCAAAAGTAATCGCTGTTTACGGATCTGTGCGCCCAAGCCACCCAACGCGTCCCAATCGCGAAACCCGCCAAACAACGATTGTTTGACCGATACCTTATATTCCGGGCGGCGGGAAGCGGTCGGTGAATCCAAATAAGTCTCCGATCCCAACACGCTGACATGGGGCAACAGCGCCCCAAACGTCTGATCGTATCGCGCCTGCGCCTGGCGTATTTTTTCGGACTGAATTTGGATTTGTTGGTTATTGGACGCAGCGATTTGGTAGGCGCCGCGAAGTGTCAAAGCTGCGACATTACTCGAAAAGAAAATTAACATCAAAAATGAGGCTAGCATCGTAACAGGCAGACCAAATTTTTTAGCGGCGTCGCACTGCCTGGCATCCGCCGATAGAAATCGGTCTGGTTTGACATGGAGCGCGCTGGCGACCTGTATAGCGTCCAAAGTCCTCAACGAACTTCGTTCAAGGCATCGAATCGTCTCATTAAGTATCGGAGTCGACACATCCACAACTGTAACCTCCGACATATCGGCCAGGACGTTGCCTTTGATTTTTAAATATATCTCCTGATTCAAAACGCCTTCCGTAAGGCGTCTATTTAGAGCCGAAAATAGTTCGGGAATACAAAGCGAGCTTACCAAAATTTCGGTAGCCTGACTCACCAAATGATACACTTTTTCGCTATTTTTCTCGCGAATATAGCGTTTTGCCAAGGCGGAGGTGTCCAAAAACAATCGTTCCACGCGCTATTCGTTTCTTTCGTCCAATATGGATTGACTTAATGAAACGTCCGGAAGCGACATTGCAATGTTTTGTTTCCAGCGTTGCCGTTTGCCGGGCCGGTAAGGCGTAAGAATGGCGATGGGTTTGCCATTGCGAAAGACTTCTAAAATCTCTCCGTCTTCCACTTCGTCAAAATATTTGGTCGCGTGATTGCGTAAATCCGTAAATGTAACAGCCTTCATCGTATCCACCTGCCCATTAAAATGACCATTTCAATGTCATATTTATGATACTTCCCATAAAATGCCAGTGTCAAACATAAGTGTTGAGCAACCTTACGAATATGTAGGGCTTGCAAGGTGAAACCTGTGGCACTAAAAATTCACCGAATAGGCCATGCTTCTAAAAATAATTGCGCACCGACCCATCATTACCACTTCCAGACCGGACGTCACATTACTCGGTTTACAGGCTGCCATTGAGACTACATTAAAAAAGCAAAGCGAAACCGATGAAAAAGCGTTGATCGACATGTTCTTAAACCTTCGCGCGCAAAATCAAATTCACGATTCGCTTTTTGTATTTCTGGTGCCTCCCTATGTTGCGGCATTACGAAACGACGAAGATCCCAGAGTTGAATACTTGAAAGGCCTTGTCGATAGGCATTCCTGGGTCTACACCTCCAAAGCATTTTTATTGGTGGATCGCGTTTTGGCGAAGAGCATTTCCCCCGACGCCAATTTCGATCTGAGTTTTTATTCTACGTTAAGCGCCGCGATTGTAAAAAGGCTGACGAGGGAAGTGCAGCATCTAAACGGGTTTCATGTTTCAACCAAGACAGTTTCGCCGGCTACCTCGAATTTGTTTCCAATCTTGACGCAATACCTGGATTCGAAATCGCCTTCCGATCAGAATGTTCTGAGAGAAAGGTTGGAAAAGGAAACAATTTATCGCGGATCGCTATTGGAATTGGTGGAGGGAGATATGGCCAGATTCTTGGCCTCTGAATACGATTCTCTAAAGCCGCATATCGTTGAGGCGTATCTAAATAGCGGTAGGACGGAACACCTTGGCGCGATCATAATGGCCCGAGGAATTGATGATAGATTAAAAGCGAGGGCATTTGTGAAATTGTCTCGCCTGCCGAATTGGTCTGCCAGCTTCTCCACACCGGAGATGCTTCGGCAAATCAGAATCGTCGTGAATAAGGCTATTTTACCTTCCAACGAATGGAACATATTAAGAGCTCGAAGTGATATATATTCAATATTTTCAAATCGAGGCTTTTGGAACGCGTTTAGCAATAAGGTCACCGCATGGTTTGCTCTGGAAAGTGTAATGTTTGATGCCGCGATACAATTATGCGCAAACCATGCAAGGGTAACTAACCTATTACAAGAATGGAATTATCTGGAGCCCGACCTGAACAGCTTGGTTAACCAAGGATATCGGGGGCGACAGCTTCCGGATTTGGTCTCGATGGCTCGGTTTGGTTAGGCTAACCATTCATCCGCAGAAGAATCAAAATACAATGACTCGCGCAAATCCGGATAAATTTCTAAAAGATCATGATCTAAATTGGTGCTGTACATAGGATGTACCTACCTTTCTTATTTTGGTGGATCGATATGGGGGAGATGCCACATACAATTCCACCGCGCCAAGAAAGGGAAACATCGAAATATTATGTTTTTAATTCACCATGATTTTTTACCGCCGTCGTAAGGTCTCGCAAGATGCTGCTTAAGTAACAGCTGGGACAAACTGACGCCGTCCACATACACGTCGGCCAAGATCCGAAAATATTTGTCGCGGCGCATGTTTTTCAATTCCACCTTTTTGGCCTTTCGCAGCGCGCCGACCGTGACCTGTTTGGATTTCAATGCCAGGCCTCGCAACCGGGGGCGCGGATCGTCCATTTCCGGCGCGTCGATACCCGCTACCCTAATCAAAATATGCTGGCCAATCAGCGGCGGAAATCCGGCGACGTTGGCGCGAAAGGTATCTCCGTCGTATACCGAGGTAATCTCGGTAACGATGGCGTTGCCATAGGTTTGGTTTTCATAATCCAAGCCAAGAGTCAGAATCGAAAAAGAGGTAACGAAAACAATAGTCATAACGATTTTTAATAGAATCATATTACAAATAATACAATGAAAATTCAGCATGACATGCCGAATTTTCCTGGCATGATAGGTTCAAATGGATCGAAATAAGGCTTTAAAGAAGATAAAATCCTCTTTTCAGGTACACCCTGTCGTCGCTTTGCTTGGGCCCCGTCAATGCGGAAAAACAACCTTGGCGCGCACGTTTGCGGACATGCGGCCGGGCGAGGAAGTCCATTATTTTGATCTGGAAGACCCCACTGTTTTGGCGCAATTGGCTTCGCCAAAATTAATTTTGTCTGACCTGAAAGGCCTAATCGTTATCGATGAAATCCAAAAAAGGCCGGATTTATTTCCCGTGCTGCGTGTTTTGGTGGACCGGCCCGGCAACAAACAAAAATACCTGATTCTTGGCAGCGCCTCGAGAGACTTGATTCGCCAGTCTTCGGAGACCTTGGCCGGGCGCATTGCGTATAGCGAATTATCGCCGTTTAATTTTTTAGAGAC
>CAYGHZ010000083.1:0-8808 GCA_964349635.1 uncultured Candidatus Marinamargulisbacteria bacterium | reverse complement strand
GCTTTTTCTCCTTATTTTTATATTTTTGAACTCTATACATTAAGTTTATCACAAGGATTTTTTACAGCAATATTCCATGTAATAAAATTGAGGCGACAAAGAAATAGATTACCAGCCCGGTAACATCGACCAAGGTCGCGACGAACGGCGCAGACGACGTGGCCGGATCCAGTCCGGCGCGTTTAAGTAGTAGGGGTAACGTGGCGCCGCTTAACGTGCCCCAAAGTACGACTCCGATGAGTGAGAAAAAGACGGTCCAGGCTAACTGGATCCAATGCGGACCGTAAACTGTTGAGAATGAAGACCAGAGGGCAATCCGCACAAATCCAATGGTTCCCAAAACCGTTCCCAACAGCAGTCCCGATACGGCTTCGCGCCGGATGACTCTCCACACGTCTTTTTTCTTAATTTCTCCAAGCGCCAATGCTCGAATAACCAACGTCGCAGCCTGCGATCCGGAGTTTCCTCCGCTTGAAATAATAAGCGGGATAAAGAGGGCCAATACCACGGCTTTCGAAATTTCATCTTCAAAAAACCCCATGGCGGTAGCCGTAAACGTTTCGCCGATGAACAAAATCACCAGCCATCCGGCGCGTTTTCGGATCATCTGCGGCAGCGGAATCGTGGTATAGGGTTCGTCCAAGGCTTGCATACCGCCGATGCGCTGGATATCTTCGGTCGCCTCTTCTTCCGCCACATCAAAAATATCATCGATCGTCACAATCCCGATCAAAACGCCTTGGGTATCGGTCACCGGCAGGGCCACGCGATCGTATCGTTTGAAGATTTCGATCGCGGTTTCCTGGTTGTCGGTTGCCTTTAACGTTACAAATTGGCGAGTCATGATGTGGTCGACCCGCTTGTCCAACGGAGCCAACAAAAATTCGCGAACGCGAATATCGTCAATCAGCAAGCCGTACTTATCGATAACGTAAATAACATTGAGCGTTTCGCTGTCTTGTCCGCTTTGGCGAATATGATCTAAAACTTGTTTCACCGTCCATTCCGGAGGAACGGCGATGTAATCCGAGGTCATCATCCGCCCGATGCTGTCTTCCGGGTAGCCCAAAAAAGTCAACGCCACTTTACGTTCGTCGGGGGATAAAAGCATCAATAGTTTTTTTGTCACTTCCCCGGGCAATTCTTCAAGCAACTGGGTTCGATCGTCCGGAGACATATCGTTTAAAATGGCGGCGACTTCGTTTTTGCCGAGCGCTTTTAACAATTCTTCTTGATTATTAATATCGATATATTCAAACGTCGCGGCGGCAATTTTTTGCGGCAAAATGCGAAAAATAACGGCCTGTTCGTTGGGCGGTAATTGAGAAATAATGTCGGCCAGCGTCGGGGGGTTAAGCTGGCCAATAAAGTCGCGCAATCCCGTAAAATCACGCTTTTCCAAAAACTGCTGAATCAAGGGAAGCATGGTAGGCTATATCTAACATGAACCTGATCAAAACAGAAGCCATAATTCTGTCGGCAAAATATTTCTTGGAAAAAGACAAATTGCTAACGATTTTTTCGCCGATTTTGGGCAAATGCAAAGTCTTGGCCAGAGGCTCTAAAATGGCCGGACGATTGGAAGCGACAAACCACGTCCAGTTGATCCTATATAAAGGAAAGAGTTTTTTGGGGATTAATCAGTGCGATTTGGTCGCTGCGTTTCCCAATATTCGCACGGACTTCAACAAGATTTCGCTCATTTTTTATTTTTTTGATATTGTTCAAAAAGCCACGGTTTTTGATCAGAATAATACGCCTTTATTTGAACTACTTTTATCTATGCTCGCACAGGTGGATTTGGCATCCGATTTGAACGCTGTTAGAGCCCTGTTTCAAAACCGATTCCTTCAGATCGAAGGACTGTTAAAATCGCCATTGTCCGACACGGAATTCAGGATTCGATTTCAAGAATACAGTGGTAAGCTATTAGCGGAACCCGCCTTTATATGAATGTTGCCGTCGCGCTGACTTTTTTTTCGTCCGGTTTGATTTTGTCATTTGGGATCTTTTTATTTGTTCGCACCTACCGAATTCCTATCGAAAAAAATAAAGCGCGTGAACTGGCGCAACTAGCGGAAGAGGGCTTGAGAACCTATTTGGGCCGCGTGTTAAGCAGTATTTTTCAAATCATTTTTTATTTAACGAGTGCGCTTCTTTTATTTACATTTTTATTTCAAAAGCAATTTTCGTGGATTCAAATTCTTTCGTTTCTAATGGGCGGATCAGTCATGGCGTTGAATTCGTATGCCAGTTTGATCATGGCGCCCAAACTAATTCCGAGGATATTGGCACAAAGTAAAGATTATTTCCCCAAAAGTTTGCAAACAGCGTTTGATTCCAATACCTCCATTGGATTTATCCTGATCGGAATTACGGTTCTGGGCTTTGTCAGCGCGTACCAATTTTTAGGCGTCGAATCGGTGATCGGCTATACATTGGGCATCGTTTTATCCGCTTTTTTCCTTCGGATTGGCGGCGGAATGGTGAAAACCGCGGCGGAAATCGGGTCGGATCTGGTGACCAAGGTCGAAAAGAAAATTCCCGAATTCGACGTCCGAAATCCGGCGACTCTTTTGGATATTATCGGCGACTTTATCGGCAATATCATGGGCTACGGATCTGATCTGCTTAGCTCTTTCGCTTTTTCGTTATCGGCCTGCGTGTTGTTCGCGTTTGCATTAAACGAAAAGCTCTTTGAGCTGCCGTTTTATATCGTATCCGTGGCGCTGCTGGCATCTGTGGTGGCCTACGGTTTTTGCCGGTTTCGAATTGCCTCTAAGAAATACGAAAACGTGTTGCTGGAGGGCATTTATCTCGGGGTGATTTTATCGGGCCTCGCGACCTTTGTGATCATGCGGATTCTAAAAATCGACCTCAATATTTCGTCCTTGTGGGGCGGGGTAGGGACGTTTCAACCGTTTCCTCCCTATCTCATCGGACTGGTTGGCGCTGTGGTGATCGGGTTTACCGCCGAGTTTTTAACCTCGAATCTGTTTAAATCCACCCGAAAAATTGCGCAGCAAGCTGAATACGGTCCGGTCATCACCCTATTTAACGGCCTGTCCCTGGGCCAAAAAAGCGGCGGTCTTTTCCTTATATATCTAATTGCGGTGGTGGTCCCGTCCTTTTATTTTGCCGGTTTTTACGGGATCGCCATGGCATCGATGGGAATGTTAACCATGACGGGTCTGATTCTAAGTACCAATATTTTCGATCCGTTGGCGGTAAACGCTTACAAAATTGCGAAACTGTCCGAAAGCAGCCAGACGACGATTCGCAATGCGCAGAAACTGGCGCAGATCGGCAATACCACCGCGGCATTGGGAAATGGTTTTGCATCGGGAGCGGCGGTATTATCCACGTTCAGCTTATTTTTTTCACTTCTTCTGATTGCAGGTGTGGATTTGTCGTATTTGCTTTTAGTCGATATCCTGTTATTTGTCGGATTAATTATCGGTCTCACATTGCCGTTTGTGTTTTCCGGATTCCTTTTAAATGGATTAAAAACCGGAATTTTAGCGGTTATAACGGAAGTGTCCCGACAGTTTCGCGATATCCCCTATTTATATGAGGGAAAAGCCCGTCCGGATATTATTAAAGCCTCGGATTTAATCTCGATCATTGCGATGAATGCGATGGTAGTTCCTGCATTTTTGATGGCGTTAGCCCCCATTTCAATAGGTTATATATTTGGAGTAAAGATGCTTCTGGGCGTGGCGTTAGGCACCCTGCTAACCGGGCTTACCCAAAGCTTTTTTTGGGGCAATTTGGGTGACGCGTTGCATAATGCCAGAACCTTCATCGAGGGAGGGCACTTTGGCGGCAAAAACAGTCCGACATTCGAAAAGATTCAAACGGC
Source organism: uncultured Candidatus Marinamargulisbacteria bacterium (assembly GCA_964349635.1). Taxonomy (GTDB): domain Bacteria; phylum Margulisbacteria; class Marinamargulisbacteria; order SXXA01; family CAYGHZ01; genus CAYGHZ01. The sequence goes on along the minus strand of CAYGHZ010000083.1, from coordinate 4,946 downwards.
CGATAATATTGGCGATGCCTTTAAGGACTTATTAAGCCCCAGCATTAATATCTTAATTAAATGCGTCACAATAATCGCGATAGTCGTGATATTATTTTTAAATCTATGAGAAAACCGGTCATCGCGGGCAATTGGAAAATGAATCTCTCCAAATCTCAAGCCGTTGCCTTGGCTAATCAAATCGCCGCGCATCCTCTTGCGGACATCGACGTGATTATTTGTCCTCCGTTTGTCTATTTGGACGCTGTTAAGGGAGTGGCGCTTGGCGCGCAAGATGTTTATTTTCAGGATTCTGGCGCATTCACCGGCGAAGTCTCGTGTCCGATGCTGAAAGACGTTGGCTGCCGCTATGTCATTGTCGGCCATTCCGAACGGCGCCAATTTTTTGGGGACGATGGCATGGTTCGTCAAAAACTAGAGTCGATTTTAAAACACGGCATGATCCCAATTTTTTGTGTTGGGGAGACGCTGGAGCAACGCGAAAAAAATCAGACGCTTCAGGTCATCAAGGCTCAACTGGACGCCGGACTGATCGACAATAAAATGATCATCGCCTACGAACCCGTCTGGGCCATTGGAACGGGCAAAGTCGCCACTGCGCAGCAAGCGCAAGACGTCCATGCGTTTATCCGAAATACTATCGCATCCGATCAGATCCGCATTCTTTACGGCGGTTCGGTAAAGCCGGACAATATTGCCGAATTAATGCGCATGAAAGATATCGACGGTGCGTTGGTCGGCGGCGCCAGTTTGGACGCCGGTTCGTTTATTCAAATTATCGAAAATGCTAAAACAGCCACCCAGAAAGGGGAAATGCGACATGTTTAAACGAGCCATAGTTGTTCTATCCGTCTTATTAATTGCGTTGCAAGGGGTTATTATAGCCGCAGAAAAAGAAGTTCAGGCAAACCCCATCGTCAAAATGGAAATCAAAGTCGATAAAGATGTGACGGCAGATATTATTATCGAGCTTTTTCAAGACAAAGCGCCCGAAACGGTTAAAAATTTCTTGGAATATGTGAAAGACGGATTTTATGTGGGTACGATTTTTCATCGTGTGATCGACGGATTTATGATCCAAGGCGGCGGATTTGAGCCGGGAATGGTGGGCAAAAAAACGCGAGCGCCGATCAAGAACGAAGCCCATAACAAGATCAGCAATACCACGGGAACCGTGGCGATGGCGCGTACCAGCGACGTGGATAGCGCAACGGCGCAGTTTTTTATCAATGTTAACGACAACGCGTTCCTCGATTTCAGAGATAAATCAAAGTCCGGTTACGGCTATACCGTATTTGGAAAAGTAATCGAAGGAATGGATGTCGTTAACAAAATCAAAACCGTCAAAACCACTAAGGTTGGCTATTTTTCCGATGTGCCGGAAAACGATGTGGTCATTACAAAAGTAACGGTCTTACGCGGCGTTAAGAAGAAAGCCTAATACGTAGTCGGTGAATTCGCGGGCTGTGGTATCCCGCGTTTTCTTGCTGGTGCAGGCTTCCAAAGCGCTCTCCACCTGATCCGCCTTGCCGCCGTAGCCGATATGGCGCAACAGCATCGCCGATGCTTTTATCATTGACGAGGGGTCCGCGTACTCCGCCCGGCCCTCTTTAACCATCCGGGGCGCGCTGCCATGTATGGCCTCAAACATAGCCCAGCGTTTACCAATATTGGCGCTGCCCGCTGTGCCCACGCCACCCTGAATTTGACCGGCCTCGTCGGTTAAAATATCGCCATATAAATTGGGCAATACCAACACCTGAAACTCGTTGCGGCGATCGGTTTCCAATAATTTCGCGGTCATAATATCGATATAATATTCATCCACCTCGATCGCCGGATAGTCTTTGGCAATCTGGCGGCCAATCGCCGAAAACATCCCATCCGTGGTCTTAACGACGTTCGACTTGGTCACCAAGGTCACCCGTTTTTTATTATTTTTTCGCGCGAATTCAAAGGCCAATCGCATAATCCGCTCGGTGCCTTGTTTGGTTGCCACGGTAAAATCAAAACAAACGTCGTCGTTGACCTCAAATCCTTTGGAGCCCAACACATAGGCACCTTCGGTATTTTCCCTAAAAAACGTCCAATCAATCCCTTCGGCGGCCACCTTCACTGGTCGCACGTTGCCAAACAAATCCAGTTCGCGGCGCATCGCCACGTTGGCGCTCTCGATATTGGGCCACGGATCGCCTTTTTGAGGGGTCGTCGTCGGGCCCTTTAAAATTACGTGACATGCTTTTAATTTTTCCAAAACGTCGGCGGGAATCGGGGCCATCTGTTTGACCCTGTTTTCAATAGTCAGTCCATCGATCAACTCAAAGACAATTTTCTTTTCGTTTTTCAGCACCTGTTCCAACACGCGCAGCGCTTGTTTGGCAATCACCGGCCCAATCCCATCGCCCATACAAATCCCAATCCGAATGGGACTGAGCCTGTCGAAGTCCAGCCAGTCTTCGCCTTTTTTCATCCGCTCCGCTCGCGCGATTTGTTCCGTCACCAATTTCCGAAATTTCTCTACCGCCGCATCAACCGACATGATGGCCCTCCTTATAGGCTTGCACCGTATTTTTCATAAGCATCGCAATCGTCATCCGGCCAACGCCACCCGGCACCGGCGTGATGGCCGAAGCTTTTTCTTTGACTGGTTCAAAATCCACATCACCCACAATTTTTCCATCCATCCGATTAATTCCCACATCAATAACGACGGCGCCCGCCTTTACCATATCAGCCGTAATAAATTTTGGCCGTCCAATAGCGGCGATCAAAATATCGGCCTGGCGCGTCATCTCCGCCAAACTTCGCGTTTTGGAATGGCAAATGGTCACCGTTGCGTTCAGTTCCAAAAGCATCGCCGCCATCGGTTTGCCCACAATATTGCTGCGCCCGACCACCACGGCATGCTGGCCCGCAGCCGGGATCTTATAATAGTTAAGAATTTCGCAAACGCCTGCGGGCGTACACGATCGAAACGTGGGTAGCCCCTGCAACAATTTCCCAACACTCCACGCGTGCAAGCCATCAACGTCTTTTCGTGGATCAATCAATCCCATCATCGCGTCTTCATTGAGGCCCTTAGGCAACGGTAGTTGCAATAAAATGCCATTGATCCGAGAATCGCGATTATACTCTTCAATCACTTTTTTCAGTTCCGATTCGGAAACCGACGCAGGCAGACGAGTTTCAAACGATGCGATGCCGATCTCTTTGCAGGCCTTGGTTTTCGAGGCGACATACGTATGAGAGGCCGGATCGTCACCCACTAAAATAACACCCAATCCCGGCGTTAATTTATCGCGTGAAATTTCTTCTTTTAATGACGCTAAAACAGAGTCCGCAACAACGCCGCCGTGCAGAATGATCATTTATTCAAAACGGCTCGCACATTGTCTTCCACGCCGTCTTTGTATTTGTCATAGGTGCCTTCTTTATACCCCTGATCCTGACGGTCGTGATTTAACTTATTTTTCTTAAAATAAAGCTCAAATACGTCTTTGGCGTCCAGACCGGCGACCGTGCACATCGACACCCAAAAATGCAGCATATCGACAAGCTCAACTTTAATGTTGTCCCAATCGTCGTCCGTTTTTTTCCACCATTTCCAATTCAAACTATCAATCGCCTCGGCCGATTCCTGGCGCAGGGCCAATTCAAACTGCATAAAGCGCTGACGCCGAATTTCTGGATCAGCAATTTCTTTATAAAGATCGGGGTTGATGCGTTCGTTGAGTTCGCGTTGTTTATCAAAAACGGCCTGTAAATCCATTAATTTTGAGTATAACATAAGAGATATGACAACTGCAGTCCAAGAAATTCAATCCATTGGCACAAAGATATATACGATTCGTGGAATGAAAGTGATGCTCGATCGGGATTTGGCGGGTTTGTATGGCGTAACAACAGGAAACCTAAATCTGGCTGTTAAAAGAAATCTGGATCGTTTTCCAGGTGATTTTATGTTTCAACTGACAAAAGAGGAATGGGAATCTCTAAGATTGCAATTTGCAAGCTTAGAAATCGGTCGTGGCAAATATCCAAAATACTTGCCTTACGCATTTTCTGAACACGCAACTGGTTTTTGATGCGCCTTTTTATAACTCAAAACCACATCTCCGATAACACCTTAAAACTGGATCCCGAAACGGATCATCACCTCCGCCAGGTAATACGCCTTCGAAAAGGGGATGAGTTAGAACTGGTCATCGGCGAAAAGCAACTAAAGAAAATAAAAATAGAAGCAGTAGAAAAAGGAAAAATAAATTTTTCACTTTTAAGCGAATCCAAAATCGCGCCGGCCAAATTTTCAATTACGCTGGCGCAGTGTCTGCCCAAACAAGGTAAATTTTCGGACATCTTAAAAATGTGTACGGAAATTGGGGTCAGCCATTTTATCCCCGTGATTTCCGAACGCACGATTTCAAAGGCTGAAAAAACCGATCGTTGGAAAAAAGTCATCGAAAGCGCGGCGCAACAGTCCCGGCAGGTGAGAATTCCGACTCTTTCCGAGACTACGCCAATTGCTAATCTGGTCGAGGATGAGTACGACTTGAAATTAGTGCTTTGGGAACAGGCGGCCACACCTCTTAAGTCCGTATTAAAAGCCCATCAAAATCCGAAGCGCATTTTGCTTGTCGTGGGGCCGGAAGGGGGATTGTCACAATCCGATGTCGAATCGATAAAGGCCGTGCCGGTTTCGCTGGGAGAGTCTATTTTGAGGACAGAACACGCGGCGTTTTTTGCCAGCGCCCAATTGCTTTACGCTATTTCATAACCGCCTGCCAAAGCCCCATCAAATTCCCTTCGGAGTCTTTGAAATACGCGGCAAAGCCCATCGTTCCGACAGGTAACGATTCTCGCACAATAGAGCCGCCACTCTTTTTGATGGTTTCGCATGCGGCATTGATGTCGGCAACATTAATAGTAAGGACAGGGTTGGTGATAGG
>CAYGHZ010000082.1:0-8844 GCA_964349635.1 uncultured Candidatus Marinamargulisbacteria bacterium | reverse complement strand
GATCATACGTTCCGCCAAAACCCGACCTCATGCTCGCGTGATTCGAATCATACGTCTTTTCTTCTTCCTCACTGGCATTCACCGCGCCGCCGGTCAGCGTCACTGTCGTTTTGCCATTGGATTCGCTAAACGTTACGATATTCAGCATTTCCAAGGGCCACGTAGGAGCCATCGGGTGCCGCGCTGTGGCGCGATTTTTGTCCGAAAACGAAACGACGAAGACCAAGCGCTTTTTCTCAACGATTTCGCGATAGACAAATTTCCCCCACATTTCCGATCCGTCCGGCGCTTTCATCCCGTAATGAAAAAGACCGCCCGGCGTAAGGTCGACGCTGCAGTCCAACATCGTAAACCCCTTAGGCCCCCACCATTTAGCCAGGTGCTTCGCTTCGGTATGCGCCTTCCAAACGGTATCCAATGACGCATCGAATGTGCGTGTAATCGTAAATGGCGTTTTGAGGTCGGTAATCGCATATTCCGACAAGCGTTCCAGCGTTTGTCTGCCGCCTTCGATGGCGCCATGTTCCCTGACCACCTTGTCGCGGATCTCTGCGGATTGAAACACCGCGCGCATGGTCAGCAACGTCTTAGAGCCCTTCGCCTCAAACGTCACCACGTTTTGAAATTGAAATTGGTCCGGATCGTCTTTGATATCGGCGTCGTGAATAAAGACTAATTTCTCGGGTTTGATGACCTCCAGAAAGCGGATGCGATTGGGATAGTCCACGCCGTCGGGGCCATGCATCATAAATCGCCACACGCCCCCTTCTTTGACGCTCATTTCATGTATTGTGGTCGAAAAGCCGCGCGGGCCCCACCATTTGGCCACGTGTTGGGGATTCGTCCAGGCTTCAAACACCAACGCTTGCGGCGCATCGATCAAACGCGAGGTTACAATTTCATTGCTTACTTGAGTAGTCATTTTTTTCTCCTTGGTTTTTTAGGTTTAGATTGCAATTTGTTTAAATAATCTTCCAATTGATCGAGCTTTCCTTCCCAGAAAATACGATAGGTTTCCAGCCAATCCACTGCCTCCTTCAGTGGCTTTGCCTTTAATTTGCACGGCCGCCATTGCGCATCGCGGCCGCGTTCGATCAGCCCGCTTTTTTCCAGCACTTTCAAATGCTTCGAGATCGCCGGCAACGTGATCTTGAACGGCCTAGCCAGTTCGTTGACGGAGGCTTCCCCCGCGCTTAACTTAGCCAAAATCTTTCGGCGCGTGGGGTCTGCCAAAGCTGAAAATGTAATACTGAGTCGGTCTGCCGCCATTTGTATTTTACCTTTTGGTTAATTAACTTAATGGTAAAGTAATACCCATCTTGGGGGTTTGTCAAACATTAAATTAATTTCTTATAAACTAGGACCCCCACCCGCCGAATATGATCGATCAAATCCGTATTAGAAATACGATTAAAAATTGAAAGATCAACTGCATATGGCAGCGTCGATTCATCAAAAAGCGCTCTGATGGAAAGCAGCGTTGAATGGCTGATATTACCTTTCATTGTCAAATCAATGTCCGATCCCGGCTTATAATTTCCCTTGGCGCGAGAGCCGTAAAGCACCACTTCCTCAACGTCGGGAAATTTTGAGAAAATTGTTTTAATTTTCCGTAAAGTTTCTTCCGTTAAACCAAACCTCATCCGACCGCCATAAGTCTTTTTTGAAGTGCTACAAAGAGAGAAAAGTAGTCTTTTTGAATAGCGACAACCACCTTCTCAGCCGTTTCTTCGTCGTAGGTGTGAGATGTCAGCTTTCTGTCCTCCACCATATTCATCCAGGCTTGCCCATCCGCAATTAGCCCTCTTTTGAAAGCCAAGCGGAATGCATCCTTACTACCCTGAATTCCGGATTCGCCTTGTTCTTCATAAATATCTTTCATCAGATTCCAAGACAACTCGTAAGTATATTCAAAACTTTGAATAAGCCCCTGCTTTTCTAATTCGCTTAGCTTGCCCTTCTCAATAAACTTTGTGAGCTGGGCGAGCGCTTTATTAAAATTTGAAAACCGCTGCCGCCATCGGACATCTTGATTTTTGGTCATAAAGAAAGAGTAACATGAATACTCGTCCCAAACCCAATTTAACGACCGGAATTTGAATCGCTCGGAAGTCTTCAAAATAATACGAAGTGCTAAAATTTAAAAAAAGAAATAACCTCCGGAGGAAACCCATGTCCCAATCATTTACAGCCACGATCGTCACCGATTGGAAAGCCGGCAGCCCCATTTTATATTCAACACGTGGATTATGTTCTCACCCAAAAAGGAAACGGAACCGTTTTGACGATTATCCAAGACAACATTCCGTCCGAAGACGCAAAGAAACATACCGAACACAATTGGAAGCTGGTGATGGCGGGACTAAAAAAACTGTGCGAAGCGTAGACGCCTAATCTCATGGAAATAGGCATCGACAGTTTCGCAGCCGCCACCGCCAACGAAGAAATCGGCACCCCCGCCCACAACGCAAAAGCGCTGTCCGAACTTCTGGAACGCATCGCCTACGCGGACGCCTGCGGCCTGGACGTTTTCGGTATCGGAGAACACCACCGCAAAGAATTTCTCGACTCCGCCCCGGCAATTATTCTCGCCGCCGCCGCCGCACAAACCAAACGCATCCGCCTCTCAAGCGCAGTCACCGTCCTCAGCGCCGCCGACCCGGTGAGAGTCTTTCAAAATTTTGCCACCTTGGATCTCATTTCCCACGGACGCGCCGAAATGGTGGTGGGCCGCGGCTCCTTTATCGAAGCCTTCCCACTGTTCGGCCTGAACCTGGAAGATTACGACGCTCTGTTTTCCGAAAAGCTCAATCTCCTACTCACAATCCGTGACAACATCGTTGTAAATTGGTCCGGCAAATTCCGCCCGACTCTCACTAATCAGGCCATCTATCCCCGCCCTCTGCAAAACCCGTTACCGATCTGGCTGGGAGTCGGCGGTACGCCCGAATCGTTCATCCGCGCCGGGCAACTCGGCCTACCGCTGATGGTGGCAGTAATCGGCGGCAAAACGCATCATTTTCGCCCCTTGATCGACCTTTACCGCCAAGCCGGCGAAAAAGCAGGGTATTCGCCCGACCAATTAAAAGTCGGCCTACACTCCCTCGGCTACGTCGCCAACACCACCGAAGAAGCCCTAGAAGTCTATTATCCCGGCTATGCCGAAACCTTCACCCGCATTGGCAAAGAACGCGGCTGGCCACCCGTCACCCGCCGCAGTTTTGACGCCCAAACCGGCCCGCTGGGCGCCCTGGTAATCGGCAGCCCGGAAGACGTCGCCAAAAAAATCCGCCAGCATAGTGACGCGCTGGGAGGGATTTCGCGGTTTACGTTTCAGATGGATAACGCAGGGTTGTCGCACGAGAATTTGATGCGGGCTTGGGGGGAGGGTTTGTGGGTTGGTGAAGGGGTAAGTTTCGAATGGGCCGAAAGAGAAAGAATACCTAAATTGATGTAAAGTTAAAGGAGTGCATCCCAATGGTTCTAACCTGCAATTCGAGGAAAAATAATTATGGCGATGGATAAACTTTTAGAATCAAAAAAAGTATTTATATTAGGTTCCGGTTTTAGTAGGGCATTGTATTCCAAGATGCCTACCCTTTCTGATCTAACTTCTAAAATTGACCTGGATATGACTCGAGATGAATCCGAGGAAAATAAAGAGTTTGCTGGCTACTACCTAAATAAAGTACCGGGCAGAATCAAGGAAAATGCTGAACATCTATTATCTTTCTTGTGGATGAATATGCCTTGGAAGCGCCCAGAAATGGTTTCGATTGAGAAAGGACTGTTTCAGTTCTTATCAAGGAAATTCCGGGAAAATCTGCAATTTAGTGCAGTCCATCGAATTCAAGAACTCACAAATCCCCAGGGAATTCAAAGGCTATTTGATGAAATCCATGCGTTTCGGATTCCAGTTATTTCGTTTAACTACGACAACATATTTGAAGATCTCTTTTGCCACTTCGAGAAACGGCTCGAGTGGGACTTCCCTTCTTGGTCCAACCAAGAAGCGCAAGTTCTTGTTGAGCGAGGTAAAAACGATTCTTGTGAGATAAAGTGGGAAAAGTCGCTCCATCAGGAAGACAAAGAGTATCTTGAAATTAGATTTAAAACCCCGAACTTAAATTTTTCAGAATCCCTTGCCGAAAAAGGGAAGCTGAGAACCCTGCTTAGACAGAAATTCTATCAAGGCAATTGGGAAGTTTCGAAGCTGTATCGACTTGAGGAAAGTTTAGATCCAAATTTATTTAAATTGGCCCCTCTGGACATATTTCAGATGCCTTTGGTTCAGGCCGATGTTCGAGAGGGTCACTTCCATCCTAGAACTTCTTACGACCATGCTCATTTATTAAAGCTGCATGGGTCGATCAATTGGCACTATTCTGGTGAAATGGGCGCGGTCTATGAACAAATTTATTATGCATTTGGTAATGTCGGAGATTTGACTCCCTTCATAATCCCTCCCATTCTGGATAAAAACTCCTTTTATACCCATTCCAGCCTTAGGAAAATGTGGGTGGATGCCTCCGAATACATACGAAACGCAGAAGAAATTTATATTATAGGGTACTCTCTTCCAGAAACAGACTTGCCGGTAAATTTTTTCTTGCAGGAAAATTTAAGACCAAGAACCACAGTCTATATAGTTAATCGGCCTTCAAGCGAAGAAGAAAAAGATCAATTAATCAGTCGATATACGAGAGTTCTGCCGAGCGATGTAGTCCTTAACGCTGATTATTGCTTAGACAACGAAGACCCGCTTAAAAAATTTATTGATGAAAAGGTAAGTTTATGAAATCGCGAGGCATTTATTTATTCTTTTCCCGACGTGGATCGCGCAGATCTACTTCCTTCGGTCAGCGCAATCAATCTACTTGCCGGAATCCCCAACGCTGCGGCAATTTGGCCTAATGTTTCGAGGCTCGGCGACTTAAGCCCTCGTTCAAGCTGTGAAATATACGTGCGATGAAGATTAGATTCAAAGCCAAATTCTTCCTGACTCAATCCTTTTTCGGTACGGAGCTTCTTTAGAACTCGCCCAAAATCTTTGTTGTTAGACATGGGTCGAGTTTAAGAGAGTTGAATACAATAAATCTACAGACTATAGTATTCAAATTAGGATGTGCAAAGATTTCCACAAAACACTACACCCCACCACACCCGGCCAATTTATACTAAAAAGTTTTTTGGAAGGCAATTTGCAGCTAGCCGCATTTCAAAAATTATTCGATTCGCTATCGCTTAAAGAAAAGGCCGCGCTGCTTTGTGACATGATGGTATATGCGTATAACCACAAAAACGGGTCCGCCAAAACGATCGGATATCTGGCCCTTACGTTTTTCCTCACGTTGCCGCCCCGGAATCGCAACTATTGCAAAAAGTCTCTAGCCGGCGACTTGGATTCGGATGTATTTTTGGCTTTTAAAGACGGTCTATTTTTATATAAAAAGTGCGTTGAAGAGCTTCGGTGGGTTTAAAAGTACCCTAAAAAAGGGTACAATCAGAAAAGGCAGAGTGATCTGAATGGATATTTTTCAAGTTTTGTTGTCAAAGAAAGCAGAAAAAAGCCTGGAGAAGCTGCCAAGTTATATCGCAATTAAGTTATTGTCTTGGGTTGATGCTGTTCAGCACCAGGGGTTAAGAGAGGTTCGCAAAATACCCGGTTATCACGACGAGCCCTTAAAAGGGGATCGCTTCGGGGAGCGATCGATACGGCTAAGCAAGGCTTATCGGGCTATTTATTTGGTCAAAAAAGATGGAATCGAGTTCGTAGAAATTATGGAGGTGAATAAACATGCCTACTAATCGCAATTCAAAAACGGTGGCTACATTGGAAAAACTGGCAAAAACGCATCTTACGTTGGGCGATTTGCTGGCGGCGATTCGGCAGGGAGAGGAATTGTCTCAGGTCGAATTTGCGCGCAAGCTGGGCATATCTCGCCAGTTTCTCTGTGACCTTGAGCATCACCGACGTTTCCTTAGTCCGAAAGTGTCAGTGGAATTTTCGAAAAAACTAGGCTATTCACCCGATCAATTCGTGAGACTATCGTTGCAAGACCTGCTCAAAAGAGACGGACTTGAATGGGATGTGGAATTGAAGGCCGCTTAGCCTGCATCATAGAGGGTACAGTTTGTACCCCCCTTGGGGCCTAAAAGGATAAATCGTGAACACACCTAAAAACCAATTTGAAACAATCGACGGCTACATCAAATCCTTCCCAAAGGACGTCCAGCCTATCCTCGAAAAAATGCGGCGGACGATCAAGAAAACCGCGCCGGGCGCCGTCGAGGCGATTAGCTATCAAATGCCTACGTTTAAACTCAACGGCAAAAATTTAGTGCATTTTGCGGGGTACAAAAACCACATTGGATTTTATCCGGTACCGTCCAGCATTGCGGCGTTTAAAAAAGAATTATCGATCTACAAGCAGGGCAAGGGTTCCGTCCAATTCCCATTGGATCAGCCGATCCCATACGATCTGGTTGAAAAAATTGTGGCGTATCGAGTCAACGAAAATCTGAAAAAGAAGGGAGCCTGAAATGACCAAAAAAGAAATCGCCGTTGCATTTTTACAACTCGCTTCTTCCGGAAACGTACGCGAAGCGTATGAAAAATATGTGCATCCCAATTTCAGTCACCACAACCCCTATTTTCCGGGAGACCGGCAATCGCTGCTGGTCGCAATGGAAGAAAGCGCGGTCAATTTTCCGAAAAAAGTGTTTGAGGCGCTGCGGACGCTTGAAGATGGCGACCTTGTCGCGGTGCATGGTCGGATCCGTTTGCAGCCGGATAGCCCCGTCATTGCGCTTATGCATATCTTTCGATTTGACGGGGATCGTATTATTGAAGAATGGGAGGCGATTCAGCAGGTTCCGGAGGATTGTCCGAACGAGAACGGGATATTTTAGACAAAATCACAAAGGAGAAGAAAAAACATGAAAACACTTAAATGCGACCTATGCGACGCAACGGCCAAAGGCGAAACATTCGAAGACTGGATGAAAGCGCTTATGCCGCATTACATGAAGGCGCACGCCGACGTTATGAACGACCCAAATCACAGTAAAAAGGATATGCAAAAATGGATGGTCGAAAACAAGGCACGATTTGACGCGGCGTAAGGAGACCATTTCATGGCCTTTAACGAGTTGTTAGCTAATCACGTAAGGAACCTGATCTCTTCCAAGAAAAACCTCATCGAAAAGAAAATGTTCGGCGGCCTGTCGTTTTTAATTAACGGCAATATGGCCGTTGGGGTGATCGGCGATGAATTGATCGTTCGAGCGGCGCCCGAAAAATCGGAAGCCTTATTAAAACAAAAACATACCCGCGTGTTCGATTTTACCGGCAAGGTAATGAAAGGCTGGCTTGTGGTTACCGAAAAAGGGTGTCAGTCGGTCGACGCGTTAAAACCCTGGATCAAAATTGGCACGGAGTTTGCTGAAAGTCTTCCGATCAAGAAGTAGGGCTGAATCGCTTCAAAATGAAATTTTTTCGATCACATGATGAACTGCGCCTTCTTTACTCAACACAGACTCCAACAGAGAAACATTTCCCACATGATCCGTCCAATTCACAGACGATTCAAATGCGACGTTGCGTTCATCCCTTTTGAACCGCGCGAGCGTTAAATGCAGCCGAAACGCTCGGGTTTCTTTTGGGATAAATTGGAGATCCAACGCGGCCTTTAAATTTAGTAGCGGCTGCGGTGTGTTGCCTTCGGCCCATATCAAACGAGGCTGACGCGCACCGGGCCCCACCCTTACACGATCAAACGACACGGAAAAGGTCTGACACCCGGCGACAGCTGCCCGCACTTTTTTAATGGCTTCGTCGGCTGATACGTCATAAAACGGCGGGATAAGCGTGACATGATAGTTTTCCGGCGGAGCCCAGCGCAGAGGAAATTGGATTTTTTGTTCTCCGCGCCATATCTGAATCTGCGCAGTTAATTCCGGCGAGATCTGAAATGCGATAAATAATCTGCGATTTTTAGGAATAAGCACCAACGCCGTCCTTATCTCGACTCTTGGTCAAATGATACTATTTAAAAACCTAATGCCTAAATGGATGATGGAATCTAAGGTTTGGCTCTATCCGGGAATGGCCGGCTGGCATTTTATATCGTTGCCGGAAAAACAATCGGCTGAAATTAAAGAGCAATTCGGTATGATGAAACGAGGGTGGGGATCGCTGCCAGTCTTTATCACCATTGGGAAAACAACCTGGGAATCGTCCATTTTTCCGGACAAAAAGACCAACAGCTACCTACTTCCCATCAAAGCGGCCATTCGAAAAAAAGAAAAAATATCCGAAGGAGATGTAGTTAAGTTTTTGATCAAATTTCGGGTGTAATTTTCTTAGAAACCAATCAGAGGAAAATTTTCTCAATATTTCGGTTCAGAGATTCTTCGGTTTTCATCGAGTTAAGATAGCGCAATATATCTTTTTTGCGCGACGGAATAAGCTTCTCAAAAAGTGCCTCTGACTCGTAAATAGTCCAACCTTCAATATGGTGGAGGTGACAGGATTCGAACCTGCGACCTTCTGCGTGCAAGGCAGACGCTCTACCAACTGAGCTACACCCCCGTCGCGGGGAAAGAACCAATGGTGGGCTTACCTGGAATTGAACCAGGGACCTCACGCTTATCAGGCGTGCGCTCTAACCACCTGAGCTATAAGCCCTCACTAAAAAAAAGAAACCCGCGATGGATGCGGGTTTTCACTATAACGTTTTTCAACGATTCTTTGAATACTAAATAACAAGCCCATTCGTCAGTACGATATCGACCTACCTATTCACCACTTACGTGGTGGAGGGTAGCTCCTTAGAAAGGAGG
>CAYGHZ010000081.1:0-8946 GCA_964349635.1 uncultured Candidatus Marinamargulisbacteria bacterium | reverse complement strand
TCGTCAATTACGAAATGACCTGGAATTTTACTGATCTTCTCAAATCGTTTGTGGATGGCCAGATGCTCATCGTTGATGAGAGTCATTATATGAAAACGCCGTCCTCCGAGCGCACCAAAGCCATTTTCAAATTGGCACCCCAGTTCGCCCTTCTCATGACCGGCACCCCCTTTGATAACAAGCTCGAAGACATTTACACCCTTGGCGAATACATTGCGCCACTCATTTTTGGTGGCTCTTACGCGCGGTTTGAGGAACGCTATTGCCTCAAACAAGACATAGTCGTCGGCAAGAAAAATGGCATGCCGATCCGACGCCAGGTTATCAGCGGCTACAAAAACCTGGATGAATTGAAGGCAAAACTAGCCCTCGTATCCTACCGCCGCCGAAAAAAAGACGTCCTCAACTTACCCGCCAAGACGTATGAGAACCGGATGGTCAGCCTCACCGCTGAACAGTGGAAATGGTACGACGCCATGCGCAAAGAATGTTACGTGGCCATCCGAAACTTGGACGAACTTTCGCTGGAATCCACGGCCAACGGCGTCTTGGCGAAAATGCTACGTTTGTCACAGATCACCGACGGCTACATCACGGACTTTGCCAATAAAGATCATTCTCACTGGCTTCAACGAAGCGGAAAGCTCAGCGAATTGGATGACATTGTTGAACAGACGGTGCGTTGCGGCGGCGAAAAAATGGTCATCTGGTCCCGATTCGTCGAAGTCGTGAACTTTTTGACGCATCGTTATCAAAAGCTTGGCGCAGTGTGCATTAACGGCAGCGTTCCTGAACAGGATCGCGCCAAAATCATAGAAGATTTTCAAACCGACGCGAAAACAATGGTGTTTGTGGGACAAATCCAATCATGCGGCGTGGGCATGACCCTCCATCGCGCCTCAATCGAAGTCTTTTATGACAAATGTTTTTTGTCCGCAGCCATGATCACTCAGGCCGAAGACCGTCTTCATCGCATTGGTATGGGCGACCGCTGCACGGTTATTTCTCTTATTGCCCAAGGAACGATTGATGAACACTGGGAGGCTCTTTTACTCACCAAATTACGCTCGGCGGACGACGTGTTGGGAGAGTCTACGTCGGATCGAGGTGGAATCGATGCGTTAAACAAGGAAGACGTTTTACGTTTGTTACTCGTAGATAAAAAAGATTAAGGAATAAGGAGATCGGCGTATGAAAACAGAACAGGCAAAACCATTAGAGCAAGATCAACTGCCACTGAGTGGCTTGCCTTCGGACTATCAGGATCGGTTCAGGCACCTCTCTGAAACCTTTCTCACGAAGAAAAACCAGTACCTCAAAGCCAAGGAAATCGCAGATCAACTCAAAGGCGAACAAGACGAAGCGGAATGGGCACTGATCCAGTTCGCGCAGAACACCGGCTGCCTGTCAGCTACGTACAAAAACCTCGGCCACTTTTCTATTTCAGAACAGTTTTTTGGAAACGTGAAACAGCAAAACATCCAAAAAGTGTTCGCCTATTTTCGAGAACAAAAACGCGAACTCGATTTCTTTCAAACGGCTCCAAAAAAATCGGAATTTAATCGCTATGTACGAACCAAGATCGACGAGTTTAAACGTTCGTCAGAATTCAAAAATGGAGGTGAGATCAAGTTACAACTGCCAGATGGGATCGACATGATCACTAAATGGGCGATTTCCATTCGCGGCCGCAATGAACAGTTCGGACTAACCACCCAGGAATAAATACAAAAAAAGGAGAGAAGGAATGTCACAATTAAAAGCTCCAGCGTTTCAAGCTAAGCGCCCACTAATTCAGCCACAAGCGGGTCAACCGCAACCGGCTCAATCTCAGCAAAAAACAGATAAAGGGATTGTAAGTCCTAGAACCGCCACACCTCAAGCAGCCCAGCCAAAAGCGCCGGCACCTTCACCACAACAAAGTGTTCAACTAAGACCAGATCAAAAACCGCCCACCCCGTCCGAAATACGTCAGTCCAACGCAGCGAATCCTGCACCATCGCCATCGGTAGTACCGTCAGTACCTCCGGTTCAAAAGGATGAACAGACAGAGCCTTCTCCTCAAGACGAAGTGTCCTTGGATCAGGGAAGCCACACATTGGCAAATCACGGAGAACCAGAACCCGAGGCTCATGGCGAAGCACTCCCGGACGGATTGGCGCTAACGGTGGCTCAAACACCGGGTGGCCTTCGGGAAGCGTACAAAGAGGACTACTACGAAAACGGGATTCCCATTGGAATGGAGAATATGGAAGCGACCGATCTGGTGGCCGCCGAATGGCGTATTGTTCAACGTACTTCGTCCGATATTTTGAAAGAATTCCCCGGAAGTGTAGGCTCGCTCTACCGATCCCCTTCCAACGATCCTATTACCAAATCGGTAGACTTTATTTTCCTCAGCGTCTCCAAGTCTCGGAAGAAATTCAACGAAAATATGACCGGCCCTCTAAGCTGTTTTTCGTTTGACGCCCTCCGTTCCCATGGCGGCACACTCTACGGCCCCAATGAAACCGTTTGGTGCGACAGTTGTCCGCATGTGAGAGATACATGCAACTTTTTTTACGACTACATGGTAATTACTCCGGACCAGATCAATGGTGTTCCTATTCCATCTAAGTTTCCTTTAAAAAGTGGCGCCATCAGAGCGGCCAAAGCCTTTAACAGTTTCATCCATAGCTTTGGAACACCGTTTTACTTTTACGTGATTAACGTCACCACTCGCGAACAGGACTGGGATAAGGGCACGTCCTACATTCCGGAATTCAAAGTGGTCCGGCAAACGACCGAGCAAGAACGTGAGATTTGTCGAACAGTCGCCAAAAGAATCGAAGATCATTTACGCAGAATTCGATCTTTTCCGGAAGACCATTAATCCACCTATTCAAAAACACGCGATCCAAAACAAAAAACGCCACGAAGTGGCCCCAAGGGAGTACGGTTATGGCCTACAAATTCGAAAATATCACGCACTATGAAGCAAAAATAATGATCAGTTATCTTGAGAATGCAGAGAGCGGACGAACCAATAAAGTTCAAATGCGATCCATCCGACAGCTAGTGAATAAAATCGACGATCACGGCAAGAAATCACCGCATCAAGCTGACACGATACAGGATGTTTTAGCTTACTGCCTGACGGACGAGGAACGTAAAAAACCATTTCCACAATCGGAACTGCGTGCCTTTTTAACCCAGCGTCAGTTGGAACGGTGGGACGAACTGTTTTTGAAATCCCTGATTTTGGAAAATCAAGAATATGAAACCCTCAAAAAAACGTTTGAGGCGATTGATCAGGCTGGCCAATTTCCAAGAAATCGAACGGAATCGGAGCGGGTCGATCAGTTGTTAAGCAAAATTGAGGACGCTAAACCCTTCGAGCTGAAGGATCAGAACACGCCAAACGGGATCATCCCGAACGTGCCCGCTGTAAATAGTCCGAACCCAAACAGACTCAGTCTGAAGAAAAAATAAGCCCCATTACTGAGTGGGTTGGCAGAGCATGAAAGATAATTTTCGAACTGAGTTCGTTGAGACCATTTTAGAACGGTTCCCGTATCGGGCGTATTTTGAGCAGACTTTAAGCGTTAAGGGCGGTAGTGACAGCAATAACCTAACCGCCCACTGCCCATTTCACGACGATACGCACCCTTCTTTTTCCGTGTGCATTGCCGGCGAAAAACGGGGTGTGGTGAATTGTTTTTCGCCGGCTTGCGGGAAGACCGGGGATATTTTTTGGTTTATCGGACAAATTGAAGGGCTCAACACGTTTGACGAACAGAAGAAACGGGCGGCCGAGATTGCCGGGGTCGATCCACTGAGTGAACAACACAATGGCAAAGTTAAAAAGGCATCAAACAAAGTGAAGAAGCCCCACTCCGATCTACCGCGGATCCCGTTATCGTTTATCGACACTCCCCATCACGACCTTCTTTCTAAAGAAGAATTCAAACCCCACCTCGACTATTTGCAGCAAAAACGGGGGTGGGAACTTACCACGATCAAGCTTTTTAGAATCGGCTACACGGCCTACTACGGCGGCCGCTACACCATCCCCATTTTCGGACGCGACGGCGACCTACAAAACATCCTCTACTACAAACCCGGCCAGACGCAGTACGCCAAATATCTCCATCACCAATATCGAGAAAAAAGTGAAGGCGCCGATACCCATACAAAAACCGCGAAGCGGTCGTATTACCGACCCGGCCAATGTTTTACGGACTGGGAGCAATTGGCAAGTCCCGATTGGAATTGCGTGGTGATTGCCGCTGGTCCGATGGACGCCGGCGTTATTTGGCAACACGGATTCCCCATGTTTAGCGGTCTGACCGGCGAAGGGTCGTGGTCGCCCGAGTTTAATTCCTTGTTTTCAAAGAAAATAGCCATCATCGCCTACGACAACGACAAAGCCGGTGTTGCCGGCGCCAATAAAGTTCTAAACCAGCTCACCGGAACCGCCGAGGAAGTGCGCCTTCTAAAGTGGCCCTCAGACATGCAAGAGAGCGAGGACATCACCGACTATTTTGTGAAGTACGCTCGAAGCGTTGAAGAATTTACGGAGTTGGTAGAACAAGCCAGATCCGTCATCGCCAAGTCACTCGGTGACAAGACCGACGCTCCTAATGATTTGGAGGACGAAACGCCCATTAGTCTCCACCAGGCGCTACGACTGCCGGAACATTACATGCACTTCAGAAAAATTCCGGCTGTTGTCAGTGCGACATCACGGGACTCGCTGACGATTCCGGTATCGGCGACGTTGCGGTGCTCCTGGGACGTGAAATGTAGCGCGAAAGACCGTTGTCCGGTCTTACAAAAGCACAACACACTGCTGACGATTCAACTGAAAGAACATCCAAAAACCTTTATGGCGTATATTACGCACCAGGAATCCGAAGCCCAGACTGCCTTTAAACAAGCGAATGATGTGCCCATTCGACCCTGCGTGCAAACTGTAGAGTTCTCCAAAGACGTGTTCTCGGCAGTAGAACTAGAGGTCTCGGAGCGAATTAGCACCGCTGGTCCTGCGGTCTCTCAACATTCGGATACGGTGGGCACCGTATTTTATACGGGATCGGGTCGAATTAAAGAAAATGGACTCTACACTCTGATCGCCAAGCCGGAGAAAAACCCGCGCTCCCACAAAACCACGATTGTCGCGCGCGAAGCCACTCCTGAACTCAATCACCTCGAAACGTTTGTCGTTGATGACGCAATACGCAAAATACTCGCTAAATTCAGGCCGGCCTCCGGCAAGTCATGTGTGGACCACATTCAAGACATTGCCTCAGCGCTCTCCGTGAATATCTGTAAAATGATCGACAATCTCGTCCCAACCTACGCGCTACTGACCACGGTTTTTACGCCTATCAATTTCTATTTTGCCGGCCAATACCATCATCGTGGTTGGGGCCAAACCTTATTGATCGGCGATCAAGGGTCGGGAAAATCTGAAAGTATCCGTCGCTACAACGATTTTTGCCCGACGTTTGAAATGATTGAAGGCTCCAACACCTCATTGGCGGGAATGACAGGCGGCATGTTCAAAGGAGAGCACGTAGAGATTTTTCGCCAAGGCGTCCTGCAACGCAACGACTTGGGCATGGTGGTGATCGACGAGTATAAAAAATTGCCCAAAGAAGTGGTGGGTGCTCTTACGGGCGTTCGTTCGGAAGGCATTATTCGTTATACGAAGCTTATTCAGCGCACCTCGATGGCACGGGTGCGCCTATTGCTTTACAGCTCGCCACCCGGCACCAAAGAACTCAAGCAATTTAAGCCCAGCATCGCCGCCGCCATGGATATGTTTCACGGAAGCCGCGAAGACGTGAGAAGACTGGACAATATTTTTCTCATTGATCGGGATCTGGTGTCCGCCGAACGCATCAATTCCGTGGAAAACTTAAAGCAGAACGTACCCAGTATCTACACCGCCGAAGATTTCAAAATCCTGACTTCGTATGCCTGGACTCGCGATTCCCGACACATTTGGTTTGAATCGGACACAGAGAAACATATCTTGAGTGAGGTGCTTCGCCTCGCGGCTAAATACACCACGGAGATCCCACTGATCGACCCCAAATCTTACCGATTCAAACTGGCAAAAATGGCTATTATGAGCGCGCTGATTTGCGGATCAGTCAACGAAACCGAGATGGAAAAGGAAATGGATGACTCGCCACTCGGTGGCGAATCACAAAGCAAAACTCTGCGCCAATTCAAACCCGGAGAACTTTTAATCATAAAACCTGAACACGTCGACGCCTACTTGAAAGGTATTTTGGAACCCCACTTGGATAGTGATCACGTCGGCCTTCTGCACTATGCCCGCAAAGAAAAACGTGAAGAGGAGGTTCTGGCAAACCATTCGGATATCGAAAACCTATTCTACGGCGTATTCCAACCTCTACAGCTTAAATTTGCAAAATTTATGACCATTTTTGCCGACAGAAATAGGGCGGAGTTGGATGCGCTACGTGTAAATATTTCCCCCGAAGATCCCATCAAAGCTAATCTCCTCTTCGATTTTCTCCTCGAAAAATCACTGGTCACGATCCATCAACGCGAGTTGGATTACTACCCCAAACGCTGGGATAGGTTTATTCACGATGTTAGGCGGTTCTACCTCGAAAACACCAATGCTGTGTGCAACATGGAAGCAAAATACACCAACCAACGTCAGACGGTGTACGTCGATTCCGGCCCGCTAGAGGGGCTGCCACTCACTCAAGAGAGACAAAAATCTGAAGACTATAAGAAGGAGGACGACATTGAATTCGGTTAGAAAGAGGATAAGGGCGATGAAAGAGCGTGATTTGAGGCCACTTCCCATTGAGGTACTGAGGGCCTATACACCGGTCCCGGATTCCAAGATCGATGCGCTGTATTTGGAATTGGCTATAGCCTACAAAGAAGCGCCGGGAAGCCAAAGGGTACATGGAATTCAGGATCGAATCCGGGATTTCTATAACCAGCCCCAAAACTGGCTTAGCGTGACAGACGCCGCTAAAGAATTGGGCTGTTGTTATAACAGCGTTGTCAAATTCTTACACAGTGGCTATATCCGTGGGCAAATCAAAACAAAAACATTGATCACAAAGATCAAGCTCTGTAAGGAAGATGTACTCGCATTTAAGGAGGAGCTACATGGAACACTCCATTAGGATCCAATTTAACGCGTTAGCGCACGAACTCTTTTTGATCTCTTCAGACGCATGCGCCTATACCAAGATGTGGTTTGAGCCGGTCGGTGAATTTATCTACGTCCTCAAGGATGGCCTGGATAAAGATCAATTCCCGCTGAAAGACTGTGCCGTCTATTTTCAGAAAGAACTCCCGATTTGCGAGGAAGCATGGCAGCAGCTTCCGGAAGAGGCGGCAAGGCAGTATCTCCGACGCCTTCACTACGTTGTGAAATGTTTCGGCGGCACGATCGAGAGAGGCGGTTTAGCCGATCCCGATCCCACTCGCCAACACCTGCCCGACACCCGATTTTGGAAGCGCCTTCATTATTATGCGCGCGAAGTAGATCCTGTCCCTGGTTTTGCCGACTCCGTAAAATCTTTGCGTGAAAAAGGCTTTCGGATTGCACAAAAAGAAAACGAAAAACGGTTAGTCCTTCAAAAGCCAACCCATTTGGATCCGCTGGAAAGCAAACGCATTATCCAAACCCATATTATGCCGTTTCCATTTAAGGAAGCATTTGAGCATATTGAAGATTATTCTCACGAAACGCTCAGGCAATTCGCAAAAGAGGGGTGCTTATAACCATGGGCGCTGAGCAGCGGTTTCTTTCGCGGTTTATGGAAGTGGTTCACACCAACTACCGTGACGCCTTTGTTTATAAGATCCCTGACGCGCCGTTTACCGGTAACAAGCCGTTCGATGTGATTCTCGATCATGGCCGCGTCTTCTATATAGAAGGCAAAGTCCTTGAGGCCAACCGAAAGTCTTTCAGTGTGGGCAGCCTATTTCGGCCTCACCAAATTCGAATTCTTCATCAACTGCAAATCCTGCATTCGTCCGACTATACCTGTGCCTGGGGGATGGTCGGAAAACCTCGTGACCAGGTGTTTCTCATTCCGGCAGCGGATCTCGCTCAAGCTTCCGCTGCCCTCAAACCGCTTAATCTTCACGACTATACCCGGCGCTCGTTAAGGGAGGCAGCGCAGTTCTTTTGTGAAGATCAAGGCAAGCCAATCAATGGCAACACAACAAAGTGTCATCCAACAATTCGAAGGGAGAGATTAAGCAATGAATAAGCGTATTTTTGTGGCAAACCTTCCATTTTCATCAACGGAGGGCGAGATCGAGAAGCTATTTTCGGGGCATGGCAAGGTGAAATACTTGAACCGCATACTGGATCAGCGGACGGGGAATTTTAGAGGCATCGCTTTTGTGGAAATGGAAGATAAGGATGCAGACAGCGCGATTCAAGCTTTAAACGATACGTTCTATAACAAACGAAAATTATATGTGGCGCCAGCGATTAAGAAAGAAAGTCCGGAGTTGCAACATGAACCCGCCTAATCTACTGGTAGAGGTCTGTCCGCTATGTTGCAGCGAAGAGTTCCTCATGATGCCGGTGGGACGGCTCACTAATCCTCATCAAGACCGATCACATGTCGTACTGAGTGAATTTGTCTCCGTTCAGGTTGCCACACAGTATCGCTGTGCGGCATGCGGTCATCGGTTGCAGGACGGAGTCGTCAGAAAGTGCTTTGTGGATATTTATAGGGTACGCAAATTTTCAGATAAGGCATTAGTGGCTAAGAAATATGTTCAGGAGCTTGGAGCGGATCTTCACTTTGTGGTGAAGTACAAAAAGGAAGCACTGTTATTATCCGCACACCTCAATAGGCTGGGATCGATTGAGGGCCGCTATTCCTATGTTCAAGAGAGCCAGGTTATCCCCGAAACAAACGTGTTTTGCATGCTCTATAAGGA
>CAYGHZ010000080.1:3498-8965 GCA_964349635.1 uncultured Candidatus Marinamargulisbacteria bacterium | reverse complement strand
ATACAAAATAAAGCGCCCGCAACCCCAAAATTGCGAAGACGTTCGAGCTATAAACAATAAACGGATCCTGCGTTATCGCCAGTATCGCAGGCACCGAATCCACGGCAAAAATCACGTCCGTGGTTTCGATTGCGATCAGCGCAATAAATAGCGGTGTGGCCGCCCGTTTAACAAAAAACCGGTCCCCGTCCAACTCCTTCGTAACAGGCACAAACGTTCTAAAAAGTCGCAATACAATATTTTTTTCCGGATGAATCTCTTTTTGTTTTTCCACAAACAGTTTCAGGCCCGACACGATCAAAATACTGCCGAAAATATAAATCAGCCAATGGAACTGTTGAATTAACGAAATACCTGCCAAAATAAACATGGCGCGCATCACCAGCGCCCCCAAAATCCCGTAAAACAAAATCTTGTGCTGATAGACTCCCGGGATCTTGAAATACGAAAAAATAAGAATAAAAACAAACAGATTGTCGACGCTCAGAGACTTTTCCAACAAATACCCGGTCAGAAACTGCAATGCCGGTTCGGATCCCTGCCAAATATAGATGGCTCCGTTAAAGAGCATCGCCAATGCGATCCAAATCAAACTCCAACGAACCGCTTCTTTCATTTTGATTTCGTGAGACCGGCGATGAAACACCTTCATGTCCAAAAAGAGCATCGCTACCACCGCGATATTAAACACAGTCCACAGCAAAATTTGGTGAGTCATATCTACACAGTATAATAACATTATCCTATGCGAATCAGACTGCTATTTTTACTCTTGATTTTTGCGCATCCCATATACTCTCTATCTCCCACACCTATTGCGACAAGCCTATCGAATCCGGTTGGATTGGCTATTCAAGACGATCGAATCTATGTGGTGTTACAAGCCGGAAAAATCGTGGTTCCCGGAGAAAAAAAACCGTTTTTAGATATTAGCAAACAGGTAAAATCCGCAGGTGAGCAAGGGCTACTGGGTCTCGCATTCCATCCAAAATTTAAAGAAAACGGTTTTTTCTTTGTGAACTACACCGACAAACGCGGGGACACTGTGGTGGCGAAATATGGCCCCGGCGGCGCAAAAAAGATCCTAACCATTCACCAGCCCTACTCTAATCATAACGGAGGACACCTGGCGTTTGGGCCCGACGGCTTCCTTTATATCGGCCTGGGAGATGGCGGGGGAGCAGGCGATCCCCGAAACAATGCGCAAAACCTGAATTCCTTACTCGGAAAAATGTTGCGCATCGACGTGGACAACGGTGACGCCTACGCCATCCCCAACGACAATCCCTTCATCCACAAGCCCAACACCTGGCCGGAAATCTGGGCTTACGGACTCCGCAACCCCTGGCGCTACTCATTTGATCGACTAACCGGCGATTTATACATTGCAGACGTCGGCCAAAATCAGTGGGAAGAAGTGAGTTTCCAACCCGCCAAGAGTCGAGGTGGAGAAAACTATGGCTGGCGCATGCGAGAAGGTTCACATGCGTTTCATCCGGACACAAATCCTAAAACCGGTCTGATCGAGCCCATCTTGGAATACGACCACGACCAAGGGTGTTCAATCACCGGCGGATTCGTGTATCGCGGAAACGATATCCCCGAATTACAAGGAACCTATCTCTATGCGGACTACTGTTCGGGAACGATTTGGGGAGCAAAACGAGACGGGATGGGAAAATGGAAAACCCAGGTCCTCCTTAAAACATCATTTAACATCAGCACATTTGCCGAAGATGCAGATGGCGAAATTTATTTCTGCCACCATCACCCCAAAAACGGCGGCGTTTATAAGATTTCAAAGCAATAAAAAAGGGCTGTTCCGAAGTTACTCGAAACAGCCCTTTAAACTACCTAACTAATTAAAATTAGTGTGTTGCCGGAGCAGCTTCTGCTGCATTAGCTGTTGACGCTTCTGCTGCAGTTGCAGGAGCTTCTGAAGTTGCAGGAGCTGCAGATTCAGGAGCCTTTTTCGCGCAACCCATAACTGTCATTGCGCTAACGCTTAGAGCGATTAAACCTAGAACGATCATTTTTTTCATTTGTCCGACTCCTTGTTATTTATGCCGCGTGGGCGAAAATTTAATTGAGATAAGCCTAATTTAAACATAAATCGACATGTTGGCAAGGAGATTTTAAAATTTGGCAGTCTTAAAAACTATAAGCTCTGCAAAACGGAGCGGATGGCGTCTTTCGATTTACCAAGTCGGTGACGGCGAAAGCCGAACGATCCCTCGCGCTCGGTGGTCGTATCAAGAATTTGGATTAAATATCTGGAAAGCGCGGGACAAATATTTTTTTTCAAATCCTCACATACGACATGCAAGATTTTAAGTCGGCTCTCCGCTGACCGGATCAAGGGCCTGGGATTTGTATCCTTTGCATCCCGTGCGCCCCGCACCCTACCTCCTAAAAAAGCGTATTCGCCTCTCAACATTTCGGTAAAGGATGGAAACTCCTCCGAAACCGAAAACCTGGGATTAACGGTTAGCAACACATTTAAACTGTGGACAACATGTGACCAATCGACGTCGTCTTCCTCCAGCATCTGCCGAATAATCCTGGGGAAATTAGTCGCTATATCCCGTCGGATTCCGGCGTCGCTCGGAGCCAAGCGGAAAAGACGAAGATGGTCGTCGGCGGATGATTTGTAATCGCCGGATCTTTCATGCGTGCTCGCTCGCAGACCATAGGCCCGCACAAGGTCGTTTTTGACTCCTTTTTCATTATCTATCAAGGCCTCATTTAAGTAGCCGGTCTTCTGTTCAATCTTTTCAACCGCCTCCTCAAAATCCGCAATCGCGAGATCATATTTCTTTTCTACCGCAAATAGCCTTGCTCTAGCGCATAGCGATACGATACTTCGTCCCGTTAGTTCTATGCCAACGTCAAAGTCCGCCTTTGCGAGAGCAAATTGAGCCGGAGACTTCGCATATAGCTCCCCTCTTGCCAGAAACATTCCGGGGCTTTTCGGCACCAAGGCGATTGCAGAAGTTAGGGCGGCTATGGATGTATCGACTTCTGTTTTATATACAGCCATACCGCGACTGTTATAGGCCGATGCAAGCGCCAATTTAAATTCCGAAATAGCAAAGGCAAACGGGTGATCCGAACGGGAGGCTAAAACACGGTCTAAAATACGTTGGGAGCCATCATCTACCGGCGCACCGTTTTCAATGGCAGCTATGACATCTGGGGAGGTCATCAAATGCAACTCTTCACATCGTTCCCTACCCCAATCCTTTAATTCGACCTTACGATGCTCAAGCAGGTATTTGATGGTCTCCAGATTTAGACTTGCAGTAATTTTGGGCATCTGTTTTTCGCTAAATGCCAACTGAAGCGCATCTTCCATGGTGGAGGGCCTGGGCTCAGGAAGCTTTATCTTACCCTCGAGAATATTTCGAAATCGTCTGTTTTGGCGATAAATATCGCTTACCTGGCGAAGTTCTGCGCTCAATTCCTTCATTTCTTGCTCGGTTGCAGCATCCATCCTGGGCAGCGATGCCTGTTCGGGCATTTTCATAATTTTCTGCTTAATGTGAGTAAACAATCCGGGAACGGTGAGGTTGCGGCGTGTCGAGGCAACATTGGCCCGAGCAGCCCTCAACTGCGCAATATCCCGGGTTCTTGAGGCATACTCTAAACAAAAAATCGCGTTCTTTTCCACACAATTCCCTGTCTTTTGATTAGGTTTAATATAATCGTACTCATAGATCTGAGGTTGGTCTAAAATACCTTTTCCTTCGCCAGCACCGGGCATTCGGGCACAATGGGTGGTGGCATCGGAATAGATACTCTCTACCGAACGTCTCTGAGCGCCCAATGGATTCGAGTTTTCAAGCACCCTTCTTAGATTACGAACATCAGCAAACACAAATTCGGTGACTGACTGGCCGGGCCTGTCCCCTCGATTGCAGAAAGTCAAACTGTATTGACCGTCAATTTTTCGGACAATGGCCTGAAAAGCATGACCTTTCGCGCGCAAAACCACGGCGACAAAACTATCGGGAATATTGTCTCTCAATGCATCGATTTGAGCAAAGAGAGGGTCAGTATTGCGATTCGAATGCCACGCCTGGTTGGTTTCAACACTTTGGGTGACTGAATTACGAAACGTATCTAAATTGGATTCGACGCGATGTCGGGCACACACCTCCGCCACAGCAACGCGTTCGGCTGGGCTGGTGGCGGGAAGCTCCCCCAACACCTTGGATTCAAAGTCTTTTGCGTCGGCGGACACCGCATGAACCCTGCGAACCATGGCCTTAATTCCGGAGCTTCCTTTACTATCGGGAATCGCCCGCAATACTTGGTTCAAAAGAGGCGCCGCATTGGCTCGTTGATGATCCAAGAACATCGCACTCAATTCCATAAAATAATGGAGGGAATTGGGCCCTTCCTCCAAATTAGATTGGCGATTGGTATGAAGGTTGTAAAAGGCTCGGATGTTGTGGACGCTGTTGAAGGCCATAAGTTACTTTAAAAGACTATCCAAGCCCTAAATACCCATCTGAGTTAAACTATAAACCTCTCGTGGCGGAAAGGGTGGGACACTATAGGAACCTTTTCCGTCTATTTTTAGATAATATCACGACGTTTCAGCTTCAAGAGAAGTCCGTTTTGTTTCCAATGCCGGAATTCTGAATAGTGCAGTAATTTTAAGAGCTCTCTAGAACTTTCGAGACGGCAACTCAAAATCTCTTAGAGAAAAAAATATTTAAGTGATAATATTGGACCGCAGGAGAAAATTTCTCTTTCAATGCAACGGAGGAATAAAAATGCTCATAAGGTTTATCTTTCATAACTTTCTTTCTTTTAGTTCTCAAATGGAAATTTCAATGGTTGCTGGCCCAGCGCGGTCTCATAAAAATCATCTGATATTTCCAAAAAAAAGCCGTGACCTACGCCTTCTAAAGGCTGCAGCTATTTATGGCGCAAATGCCTCTGGAAAATCTAGCTTCGTTAAAGCAATTGCTTTCGCGAAAAATCTTATTGTACGAGGTATTCAGCCAAATAAGAGGATTCCAATCGAGCAGTTCAAGTTAGAAAGCAAGGCAGACGACTTGTCTTTGTTTCAGTTTGAATTGAAGCTAGATAATGATATCTATACGTATGGTTTCTCGCTTTCACCCGAAGCCATTCATGAAGAGTGGCTTGTGAAAAAAAGTAAGGGTCAGGAATTGCAATTATTTAAGCGAAAGACTTTGCCGGATATGACGGTGATTGCAACTTTCGAAGGACTAAAGTTTAAAGACGAGGCAGAAGAACAGTTTGCCTCATTTATTGCAAAGGGAACCGCGCCCAACCAGTTATTTCTTAGAGAAAGCGTGAACAGAAATATTGCTCATTTTAAAAATGTTTTTGATTGGTTTGTTAGTAACTTAAGAATTATTTCTCCTAGCTCCAAGGCAAGCGGAGTGGAGTTTCAAATCGAGGAAGAGAATGCCGCACAAGAATTTAATGC
>CAYGHZ010000080.1:0-3488 GCA_964349635.1 uncultured Candidatus Marinamargulisbacteria bacterium | reverse complement strand
TTTGAAAAAATTTGATACGGTAATGTCTTCCCTTGCCCTAAAAAATATGTCAATCGAAGAGCTGTCCCGAGAGCTGCCTTCCCAAGTGATTGACTCAATCAAAGGCGATCTAGGGAAGACGAACAATATTTTCGTGGAATCTCGAAAAGGTGGCCTCTATAGGTTTTCATTGGACAAGATGACAGGAGAGGTCAAAATTGCTCGCCTTGTTACTCTCCACAAAATTAAGGGGAGTGAAAAAGAGGTAGAATTTGATGTTTCGGAGGAATCCGATGGTACCCAAAGAATCATTGACCTTTTGCCGGTGTTGCGAGAAATTTGCACAAAAAATAAAACCTATATTTTTGATGAGATTGATCGCAGCTTACATCCTCATACTTCACGATGTTTTATCGAACATTTTTTAGAGAATTCTCAAAAATCAGACAGTCAAATTATTTTTACTACACATGAATCAAGTCTGCTTAATTTGGATCTTTTTAGGCGAGACGAAATCTGGTTTGTTGAAAAGAATCAAGGCGAAAGCCATTTATATTCTCTCGAAGAATTCAAGCCTCGCTATGACAAAGACATTCGCAAAGGTTATTTACTTGGCAGATTTGGGGCAATCCCTTTTGTTTCAAGTCACAGGCTCTAAAGAAAATAATGACGATTATCAAAAGAGAGTTTAAACGAAAAACAGGTCTCAGAGACGCCAAATTATTCGTAATTGCGGCCGAAGGATTGCATCCCGAAAAAACCTACTTTGATAATCTTTCTGAGAGCCTAAAACTGAGTAACGTTCACATCGAGTTTTTGATTAGAACCGAAACACAACGATCTGCGCCTAAACATGTTATTAGAGAGCTTGATAAATTTAAGAGAAAATACAGTCTAAACAGCGAGGACGAATTAATAATGGTGGTAGATTTTGATAAATGGCAAAATCAGCTTCCACAGGTTGCCCAACTATGCCTCCAGAAAAAATATTCTCTTGTTGTAAGCAACCCGTCGTTTGAGATCTGGCTATTGCTTCATTTTGAAGAAATCGGCAAGCCTTTTAAGAGTGAAATTTCTACTGCGTCCGACCTGAAAAAATATATTTCCGACACGCATGCTTGCGGCCCAAAGAATCTTGGAATTAAAGACTACATAGGTCAAGGGAAACTTGCGATTTCACGCGGAGAAAAATTAGATTTAAATCCTAACGATCGATGGCCTCTTGAAATTGGAACTCACATGTATCGCTTAATCAAAAAGTTATTCGAACCTTTTATCTGATGCCACATTCGTGGCGGAAAGGGTGGGATTCGAACCCACGGTTGAGTTTCCCCAACACACGCTTTCCAAGCGTGCTCCTTAAACCACTCGGACACCTTTCCAACTCTTCATCAGAAGTGCCCAAATCATACTAAACCCCATTCAAAAGTCCAAACTAATAATCAAATCCAAATTCGCTAAAAAGGGGATTACGTGCGGGAGACGAAGCCCCTGACTCAACCGGACCGGGCAATGTTACAGGCTCACTACCCATGCTTGAGTTAACAAACGCGGACGAAAGGTAATGACTTCCATTCCATTCTATTAGAATCCGTTTTGACGCGTTTACAGGCGGCGCCGGTAACATGGCTAACTTCAAGTCGGGGACAGACCTCGAAAGAACAATAGGCAACTGTGAATCCGTTTTAGTCACCAAGAGGTCGGGTTCGCTTTTGGCGCGAGGAAGGCTCTTGATCACAATGGACTTGGGATCAGAAATCGGCGCTCCAATCACACTCGCTGCGTTCCCATTTTTTACCTCCGACGCGGACTCCCGCCCTTTATTCTCCGGCGCCGGCGAAGCTGATCTTGAAACAACCGGAGAAACACTTGGGACTGAACCCGTATATCCCGTATACCACATAAACACACCCTCCTCCTAAAATTTATCGATCCAGGCCAACCCGTCAACATTCGGACCACCCCTCGCTAACAAAATCCTAACAAAAATAGCCTAAATCAAGTAAACTCCACCCGGAAAACCTACAAATATGAAAAAAATCGCCTTCACCAACGGCCGCTACGCCGGAAATATTTTGAATATCTTGCTAGTCAACGGAAAAGTTGCCGGCGTCGGCTACCTGCCCGATGACGACGAAGGAACCGAAGTCATTGATATCGCCCAGTGCACGATCCAATCCAACGCCCCAATCTCCCTCTTCTCCAAACCCAATTTCACCATACTAAAAGGAGAGACTGTTCTATATAACGTAACAAACGGTGAAATCACCTATTCAAAGCCGCGCACATGACGACTGATAAACCCATCTAAACCCGAATCATACGCGTCTTGCGAAAATATTGGTCCTTCGTTATGCGAGCCCGAAAGAGTCAAAAATTCCTTCGGCGGCTTGGCCAATCGATGCAACTCTTGGCCGTGCGAAAACGGAATCAACTCGTCGTCTCGACTGTGAATCACCAAGACCGGACAATTGACGTTTTGTACATATAATTTTGTGGGGTAGTGATACCGGGACAACAGCTGCACCGAAACAAACGAATAATAAAGACCCGCAATATCCGGAATCGATGTAAACGCCGATTCTAAAATAAGCGCCTTTGGATTCTTCTGCTCCGCCAACCTTGCGGCAATCGCGCCGCCCAACGACCGGCCCGCAATAATGATCCGTTTGTCCGGTATTTTTTTAACTTCCGTCAAAAATCGCCAGGCGCCCTCCGCGTCATAGTAGGTTCCCAATTCGGTTGCCTTACCTTCGCTTAACCCATAGCCCCGATAATCAAAAACAAACACGTCCAATCCCAGCCGATTAAATACCTGGATCTCATCCAACCGATGCGAAATGTTCCCCGCATTTCCATGGCAAAGCAATACCGTCGCGCGGCTATTTTTGGCCGGAACAAACCAGCCATGCAACTTAACTTCGTCCATAGATGGAAAATAAATTGATTCAAACACCAACCCAATTTCTTCGGGCGACGCGATCAATTCCGAATCGGGAAAATAAATAAATCGCGACTGCATGACATATAGCACGGCGCAATACAGCACATAAAACCCAACCAAAACTCCGACAGCAGCGATAATAGCGGTCATGGCATTAGAAATAATTCCAACGTTGATCGTAACCTAAACATTTACTACACTGATCCCTTCGATGATTTTATCTGACTTCACCCTCCAAGAACTCATCAAAAACGGCGATTTAACGATCGATCCATTGGTCAAGGCCAACATCCAACCGGCCTCGATCGATTGTCGCCTGGGCACGCACTATCTGATGATCGACGAAACGCAAACAGAGACCCTTACGTTGGATTCCGCACCCATCTACAAAGAAATCGAAGGCAATAGTATCGTCATCCAGCCCCACACGTTCTTGTTGGCCACCACCATGGAATATATCAAGCTCCCCCATCACATCACGGCGTTCGTCGAGGGCCGAAGCTCGATCGGTCGGATGGGCCTGTTTATCCAAAACGCGGGTTGGGTAGATGCCGGTTTTGAAGGC
>CAYGHZ010000079.1:0-9184 GCA_964349635.1 uncultured Candidatus Marinamargulisbacteria bacterium | reverse complement strand
AGGAGGAAAGATTAAAATTGCGAATCCAAGAGCGAGATACACAGCCTCGGGATCTCGCGAAACTCTGCGGATCGTTTGTCTCGAAGAATGATCCTTCATTTAAATTGGAATTTTCGGAAGTGGATGAAAAGAAGGCGTTACAGCTACGTGTTACCCGAGGTGGCGATGTCAGAGACAACGCTACGCTTATTCCGGTAACAAGTAGTGATCGGACGTTGAAGTATGTTAAAAATACTCCGCCGGCTTTTATACTTTCATTTAGTCCCGCCACTCGGCAGTGGAGCGTACAAAAAGAGGCTGGTGGGCCGCCGGTTGGGGACTATCTCCCCGCCTAGGAATGTCTTTTTTCCAAAATTTTGGCTACGTCTTGTAGCGACAACCCCTTAGCCCTCAACAAAATCAACAAATGAAACAACAAATCCGCCGATTCATTTTTTAATTCTTCCGGATCGTTGTTCTTCGCGGCAATAATGACTTCGCCCGCCTCTTCGCCGATTTTTTTTAAGATGCGATCAATCCCGTCTCGAAAGAGTTTGGACGTATAGGAATTTTCCTTGGGATTTTTTTGCCGATCTTCGATAATAGCTTCCAATTTTTTGAGGAAATCCGACATTTTTCTCCACCTTTCTCATACATCCATGAGTTGTTTAGCCCACTCAAAATACCGATCAACGTTAACACTCAGCTCTTTGGCCTGCTTTTCCGTAAATGGATCGCCCAGGTACTCCACGAGATTTTTCATTTCGATAATTTTTCTTAGACGGTTGGCCTGTTTGTCCGATTCCTTATGAGCGATATGCTGTTTTATCAGCTGAACGCAGTCATAGTGATTTTGACTGATATTTCGTATCTTCGCAAACTTTGCCAACACGCTGTCGCTTGCGGATATTGCGCAATGAACGCCACACAAGCCAACAGTATTCCAATTTTCGAATTCCGCTTCGAGCTTCATAGACTTGTAAAATTCTTTGGCTTTTAGGAAATAACCTCCTGCGGAGTGACTTGGCGCCGCGCGGGTTTTTCCGACGTTTTTCAATGTGTTCTTCCCAGAATCCATGACGGGCTGCCTCGTAACCAATCGCCCTCATGGACAATCGATTTGATCACCGGCTTATTGAGATTCTTTACGAAGTCTTCTCTTGAAAATAGATTTACTTCCAATGAGACGAGGTATTTCTCCCTGAATTCTGAGATAAAATCTTCCTGCTTTTGGGTCAGGTTGGTTTCTTCTTTGCTTATTAAGCAAACGTCCAGATCGCTTTCAAGGGTTTCTCGCTTCTTAGCATATCCGCCATAAATAATGATTGCATTAAAGTCCGGACCGAAAGCATTTTCTATCTCTTTTTGAATTTGGGGATACAGCTCGAATTCTTTGCGAATGAGCGGCGCGATCACCTTGTCCATAAAATAGGAATGATTCAGTTGGAACAAATAAGATTTTCCGGTGATGGTCTTTTTTAAAATCCCCGCATTTACTAATTTTTCAAGCTTTGCGGAACATGTAACATGGTTAACTTTGACAATCTCGGCGATATGTCTTCCCGTATACGGGATGGGATTAAAGACGAAGAGTCGTAAGATGCCCCAGGTTATTTTTCCATCGATAACGTCTAAGTAGTGACGAAGTCTCATAAGAAAAAATTACCATATGGAAAGAAAAATTACCATATGGAAATATTTCTTTCCATTGAGTTATTCTCGCCATACCCGATTGGCCCCAACCAAATTTTCAATTTGATTCACACATAACATGTCTTCCGAAATCCAATATTTTTGATGTGCCAAAACGCGGCTATCACCATGATGTAAGTATAACGGGATTCGCCCGCGAAATTGTTGGCTAATTTTTTTAATTTCTTCCATTAAGAATAAATCTTCGACATTTTCCAGGTCGATGTGCAGGGTTTGATGTTTGCGGGCTTTGTCGATCAATTGAAGCTCGTCGCAGGAGACCGTGATCTCATCGTTATTGACGCGTACCCGGCCTTTGATTAGCACCAGATTATCGTCTTGAAACATGCCAGCGGCTTCTTCAAATTTTTCGGATTGAAACATCAAGACTTGCAGCGACCCTTTTAAATCTTCAAGAGTTCCCACCAGCATTTCGCGTTTGGTGCGGGTGATGACGCGACGGCAACCGGTGAGGATTCCGCCGACGGTAACGTACTGGTTCTCGTCTTTGGCCGAGAGGGTTTCGGAATTGTGAGTGAGGCTTTGTAGTTTGTCTTTGAATTCGTCTAACGGATGGCCGGAGATATAGAGCCCCAGCATTTCTTTTTCCATTTTCAGTTTTTCTTGGGCGCTGATGTGCATATATGGCTCTGATTGTAGATCGGACGTGTTTGTGCCCTCCAAAGTGCCTAGTTGAGCAAACATAGACACCTGGCCGTTGGCGCGTTCACGCACAAGGCTTTGCGCGCGTTCGAGAACTCGCTCATAGATCGACAGTAGTAATGACCGATCGCCAAACCGGTCTACTGCGCCGGATTTGATCAAACTTTCGATGACTCGTTTGTTGACTTGGCGCAAATCCGCGCGCAGGCATAAGTCCATTATGGAGGTGTAAGGCTGATGCGTGATAATGCTTTCGATGGCGCCTTCGCCGACGTTTTTTACGGCGGCCAGACCAAACCGAACTCCGCTTTCGACAATGGTGAAATCTGATTTTGATTCGTTCACATCGGGTGGCATGATTGCAATTTTTAGATACTGACATTCCTGAATATAAAGTGAAGTTTTGTCCGCTGTACCTAAAACGCTGGAGAGCAACGCGGTCATATATTCAATCGGATAGTTGGCTTTCAGGTAGGCGGTTTGAAACGAGATCAACGCATAGGCTGCGCTATGGGACTTATTGAATCCGTATTCGGCGAATTTGTAGCAAAGATCGAATATTTTTTGTGCTTCTTTTTCCGGAAAATTTTTCTTCTTTGCGCCTTCCATAAAAATCTGGCGCATTTTGTCCATTTCTTCTTTTTTCTTTTTGCCCATGGCGCGGCGTAACATATCGGCTTGGCCGAGTGTAAATCCGGCGATGACGCTGGCGATTTGCATAACCTGTTCTTGGTACACAATCAGACCATAAGTTTCTTTTAAAATGGGTTCGAGTTCTGGCAAATCGTAATGGACGTTTGTTTTTCCCGATTTGTTGGAGATGAATTCGTTGACCATTCCCGAACCTAGAGGTCCCGGACGATAGAGCGCCAATAACGCGATAATATCTTCAAAAACCTGGGGTTTAAGGTCCTTGATCAGGGTGCGCATGCCGCGGCTTTCCAACTGGAAAATACCAGCGGTTTGACCGGTGCACAGCAGTTGATACGTTTTTTTGTCGTCGATGGGTAAATTGTCCAAATCTAATTGGATGCCATGGCGGTCACGGATCAGTTTTAAAGCGTCGTCGATAACGGTTAAGTTTCGCAAGCCCAAAATATCCATTTTGAGCAGACCAATTTTTTCCAGATCGGTCATTTGAAACTGGGTGACGATTTGACCTTCGTTTTTGATCAACGGAACGACTGAAGTAAGAGGATCGGCCGCAATGACAATCCCGGCTGCGTGAGTCGAAGTGTGGCGCGAAATGCCTTCCAACTCGATACCGGTGTCGATCAATTGACGGACTTCTTCGGATTGTTTGTAGAGTTTGGCCAGTTCGGCGACTTGCTCCAGTGCCTCGGGCAAGCTGGTGTAGACGCCGGGCGAGGAGGGGATGAGTTTGGCGATCAAATCGACTTCATGTAAGGGAACGTCTAAGACCCGACCCACGTCGCGAATAACGCCGCGAGAGGCCATGGTTCCAAAGGTAATAATTTGGGAGACGCGGTCTTCGCCGTATTTTTTGACGATGTAATCAATGACTTCCGAACGCCGGCGGATGCAAAAATCCAAATCTACGTCCGGCATCGAAATACGTTCGGGGTTTAAGAAACGTTCAAAGAGCAGGTGGTAGCGAATCGGATCGACCTTGGTGATGTCTAGCGCATAGGCCACAATCGACCCGGCGGCGGAGCCTCGGCCCGGGCCAATGGGAATGCCTTGGCTTCTCGCAAAACTCAAAAAATCATAAATAATTAAAAAATAACCGGCGTAGTTCATTTTGTTGATGGTGTTGAGTTCAAACTCCATGCGGGCGTTTAGCTCATCCGTACTTTTTCCGTATTTTTTTTGAATGCCTTCGATTACCAATGCTTTCAAATAGTCTTCGGGTGTTTGATTGTCCGGACATTCGAAATGAGGCAATTTCACCTGCTCCATCACCAGATCCAGATTGCACTGATCCGCAATGGCCAGGGTATTTTCAATGGCTTCGGGACAGTCTTTAAACAACGCGGTCATTTGTTCCGAAGATTTGAGGTATAGTTCTTCACTTTGAAACTTAAGGCGCGTTTCTTCTTCGATTTTTTTGCCCATTTGAATGCAGCGCAAGATGCTGCGCAGGCGGGCGCGTTGTTGGGTTGAATAATACACGTCATTGGTAGCGACAACCGGAATGCCAAAGTCTTTGGAAAGTTGCAATGATTCGCTGTTCACCAGATCTTCGTAGGGCTGATCCACTTTTTGTAGGCCCAGATAAAACCCGTCCCGATAGATTTCTTTAAGCGAACCGGCGACGTTTTGCGCAGTCTCCGTGCGGTTGCTTCTCAGTTCCGCGCCAACCGGGCCGTTCAATCCTGGCGAAATAGCGATGATCCCTTCGGAGTATCGGGAAAGGGCCGCCAAATCCACGCGCGGACGGTAATAAAAACCGTCCAGATGGCCGGCGGTGACTAAGCGTATCAAGTTTTGATAGCCGATATAATTTTTGGAAAGCAACACCAATCGATTCCAGGCGCGTTCTTTCACGGTCATATCGGGCGTTAAATAAATTTCGCAGCCGACAATGGGTTTAATGCCTTTCGATTTGGCCGCGGAGAAAAATTCGATGACCCCGTGCATGCTGCCGTTGTCTGTCATGGCGACTGCATTCATATTTAGTTGTTTGCAGGTGTCCAAAAGCCGGCTGATTTTGAGAGGGCTTTCCAGCAACGAATATTCGGTGTGAACCTGCAAATGAATGAACTGGGACATGCCAGGCATTTTGCCATACACTATGTCCATGACACAAAAAAAATTCGACCCCAACGGCCCCGGCCAAATCCTTCAAGGCCTGTTCGGACTCCCGTTTTCGCCGGAAGAATCCGATATCGTTATTCTGCCTGTGCCATGGGATGTGACGACCAGCTATCGACCCGGAACCGCCAACGGGCCGGCGGCCATTTTGACAGCCTCGCCGCAATTGGATTTATATCATCCGGATTTTCCTGACATGTGGAAAAAAGGAGTGGCCCTGCTGCCTATTCCTGAAGAGATCCAAAAGAAAAGTGAAGCGAATCGCAGAAAAGCGGAAACGATTATTAAACTTTGGGAAACGGGACAAAATCCGGTCGATCATCCGGACTTGGTTCAAATTAATGGCGCCTGCGCGGATTTAAACGATTGGGTATATCAACAGGCCAAGTATTGGCTCGAGCGTGGAAAAAAAGTTGGGCTTTTGGGCGGCGATCACAGCACGCCTCTCGGGTTTATTAAAGCGTTGCATGAAACTCACGGGGAATTTGGCATTTTACAAATCGATGCGCATTTGGATTTGCGGGAAGCCTACGAAGGGTTTATCTATTCGCATGCATCTATCATGTATAACGCACGCGCCCATGTGAAATCTCTAACTCAAGTCGGAATTCGCGATGCATGTGATGCCGAGGTTCAGTTGGCTAAAGAAGTTTTTTGGGATCGAGATATCAAACAGAGGCTATATAGAGGAGAGACATTTAAATCTATTGTGGATGAGATCGTAAAAAAACTGCCGAAACAGGTCTATATCAGCTTTGACATTGACGGTCTGAATCCCGCACTTTGCCCCAATACCGGTACTCCCGTTCCGGGAGGATTAGAGTTTGAACACGCCATGTTTTTGGTTGGCGAAGTCGTTCGGTCCGGTCGAACGATTGTGGGGTTTGATCTGGTCGAAGTGGCCGCTGACGAATGGGACGCCAACGTCGGGGCCAGAGTCTTGTTTCACTTGTGCGGATATACCAGCTTGATGAAAACCCGCGGTTAAGATTTAATACCCCGCATTCCATGAGAAAAGAAAATATTATTGTTTATAGCTTGATCGCGCTATTTTCTCTTTCCGCATTACTTCTCGTATTTCAAAGCATTACCGAAAACACCAGCCTTCGCACATTTTTTAAGCCGGATCCGCTTCTACCAAAAAAAGGAATTGGCGTTATTTATGTGTATGGCCCCATTGGCGTGTCATCGACGCCGTTTCCCCAGCCGTCCAGCAGCGATCATTTGATTGAACAGTTAAAAGACTTTGAACAAGACACTCGCGTTCGTGCATTGATCCTACGCATTAATAGTCCTGGCGGGACGGTTGGATCCACCCAAGAGTTTTATCGCGCGCTTCAAAAGTTTAAAGCACGTACAAAAATCCCGGTGATTGCGTCGATCGCCGAAATTGGGACCTCGGGAGCTTATTGGGTAGCGGCGGGCTGCGACACGGTTTTTGCGAACCCGGGCAGCATGGTGGGCAATATCGGCGTATTAATCGGCAATTATGATGTGTCTGAGCTTGCGTCCAAATATGGCGTTGGATTTAATATTTATAAAAGCGGCGAATATAAAGATGTATTGTCGATGTGGCGAAAATCTACCCCGGGTGAAAAGCAGCTTTTAAATAGTATGGTGGCCAATATTTATGAACAATTTGTAACGGTTGTGATGGAAGGGCGTCACATGAAACGAGATCAGGCGGTCGCCTTGTCGGACGGTCGCATTTTCACGGGCGAGCAAGCTAAAGAAATGGGGTTGGTGGATCAGTTCGGCGGTCTTCAGGAAGCGGTTGATTATGCCAAGAAAAAGGCAGGGATTTCCGGTGAGCCGGAAATTATTACGAAGATGCGTCATCCGGTCTTTCAATTTTTGGATTTGGTTAACACCAGCTGGAAAAATTCTGCGCAGTCGCTTCTTCCCGGCCCCTCGAGTTTCCAATTGCGTTAACCGTGACAGCGCAGATTTTTTACAACTATATTCTTAATCCGGGGCGCTCGATTCAGCTCTACAAAGATCGGCCCATCGGGACTCTGGCTTTTCTCTGTTTGGGGTTATTTTCGGTGATGAGTACGTTGCAAGGAAGACCGGGTTCCGGAGCGGAGATTTTCTTTCAACTAATTTCATCGCTATGCGGCATTGCGTTAGTGTTGGTATTGATGAGCGTGGCTGTCGATTTTATTGCGCAATGGTTCCGGCTGCAGGGTCAAAGCATGCGGCTATTTCAGTGGTTATCGCTTAGTTTTCTCCCTATCCTATTATATGTTCCCTTAGACGTTGTGTTTTCGGTACTGCCTGCGGCAATGGATTTCTTGCAGGCCATTTCGCGAATCGTGGTCACGGCTGGGGTGGTACTGTTGCAGATCTTAACATTACAAAAGCTGTATCAAATTTCGACGGGACGCAGCGTTCTGATTTATTGTTTGCCCGTCCTGCTCATTGCCGTGGTGACCATTGGCCTATTGTTTTTTTATGGGGCGATGGCCTTCTCCTGGATTCAAGACTACCCATGATGCGGATTGGATTTGGCTATGATGTTCATCGGTTGGTTCCGGATCGCAAACTCATCTTGGGCGGTGTTGAAATCCCACATCCTTTGGGTTTGCTGGGTCACAGCGACGCGGATGTGCTGCTTCATGCCCTGATGGATGCGATTCTTGGGGCGCTGAACCTGGGCTCGATTGGAGACCATTTCCCGGATACCGATAATCAATACCGAGGTATTTCCAGTATCGTTCTGTTAAAACATGTAGCTAAGTTGATGAAAGGTAAAAATTTCTCGATCGAAAATATCGACACCGTAATCGCAGCCGAAGAGCCCAAAATAAAACCGTATGTCTCCAAAATTCAAGAGTGTGTTGCAGAAAGTTTGCATATTACCCCCGATCGCGTGTCGGTGAAGGCGACTACAACCGAAAAATTAGGGTTCGAAGGCCGAAAAGAAGGCATTTCTGCCTACGCGACGGTACTTTTGTCCCGTGTTGGCGCTTAGTCCGCAAAACCCAAAAGTTAAGCTTGTTCGCGCCTTGCTCAACAGTGCTTCGGCACGCAAACAACACCAGCTCTTTGTCATCGAAAATGTGAACGTTATTTCTGAGATCGTTAAAAAAACTCCCAACTTGATTCGATATCTGATTTATTCCTCCCCAAACTCGCCTTTTGAATCCATCGAATCCCATAGGATAAAAACCCTCTCGGGATTGAGCTCTTTTAAAGCTCCCCAAGATGTTTTGGCGGTTGTGCGACGGCCGACCTGGAACGTTCGTCCGGAGAAAGCGGTTTTGGTGGATCGCCTGGCCAATCCCGCCAATTTTGGGGCGATAATCCGTAATGCTGCGGCCTTTAAGATGGACGCGGTGTATTACACGCCTGGTACGGTCGATCCCTTTCATCCGGAGTCCGTGCGCGCGGCGGCAGGGAGTTGTGTTCAAATCCCCATTTTGGAATGCAATGACTTTCAAACATTGGGCCTTACGCCTTACGTCATGACTCCGCATTCGGCTCAACTGTTATCGACGACTCAATTCGCCAAAAATCCGTTGTTTATGTTTGGATCCGAGGCGCATGGCTTAGATTCGAGTTATTCTAAATATAATTCAATCAAAATTGACATCGCACCCGAAATCGAGTCATTGAATGTGGCCGTGAGTTCAGGCATAGTATTGTACGTGTTTAACAATCCATGCGGAGGGTATAATTAGCATTATGGGTGGCATACAAGGTATACAAGGGAATCAGCCGGCCAAGATTCCGGGAGTCACTCCCGGCAATGTGGAACACGCCAAGGGGAATATCGAGTCGGCAATTAATAGTATGAACGAAGCGGCCAAGGTGTTTGACACGGAGGCGCAGGGTGTCGGGCGTCAGCAACTGGGCCGTACCCAAGAGCAGCCCCAAGCTACCGCCAACCCTCAGACGCAGCCCAAAGGACCGGCGATGCCTCGCCCGGAAGAATTGGCGGCGTTTATGGCAGGTCAGCATAAGACCGATGAGTTAAAAAAGAAAAAACGCGCGGAAACGGCCTGGGAAGACAAGATGGAAGAGGTGGCTGGCCTTGAAGGGCAGCTGGACGAAACGCAGCTGGATAAAGAAG
>CAYGHZ010000078.1:0-9189 GCA_964349635.1 uncultured Candidatus Marinamargulisbacteria bacterium | reverse complement strand
CCTTGATTTATAACATCGATATTTTTGCTCGGCTTCAAAAGGAAATTATCGGATTTAATGCCAAGTTTCATACTCGTTTCCAATTGGAAAAGGGAACATGGGGACCTCCCGGCCACGAGGATAAAGCTCTTTACCTTGTAAATCGAGACATGGCGGACGATTATTTTCGAAAGCTGGGTCTATCGCCGGATGCCAATATCTTGGGACAGCTTCAAGAGCAGGCCCGCCTTCGCGAAACAGATTTTCCGAAAGCCGTTCAGGCCAATCTGGCGATGGGGGAAACGTTGGCCGTAGATGGCCAAAACAATCGTATCTTTGTATTTAACGTTCTCTCTTCGTTTGAGAAGGCGGTATACATTTATCCTGAATTATTTTCAGATATAAATGGCGCCATAACACCGGCACTTTCGAGAGAAGCGTTTGATGTGATTAGCGCGCATTCTCCGAAGCAATTCCACAAATTGATAGCCTTCAGCGAGACCAAGGGAAACGGGCTTGAAGACCGCCTTAAAACCTTAAGATCTCAACTAAAAAAGCAGATAAACCCAAAAAAGGTATCGCGCATTATTAACGCGCTGAGAAAATTTATTGATTACATTCGCAAATTTCCTGATCAACGGGGTGTTCAGACGCCAGACATGAACGGATTGGCTACTCGCTGCTTCGTTAATTGCACCTACCATACATTTGTCGCGGACGCATTAAAAGAACATGTGCAGGGGCCGGTTGAAATTAAGGTTTGGGAAGATTAAGGTGGCAAAAGCGTTGGGTAGCGACGACTATCTTACCGAAGAATTTATGAACCAAGGTCGTCCCCAAGACCATTCGATGCAGCTGGTAACCACGCAGCCAATGGCCCTTAGAGCAGTCGCAAATTTTGCGATGGCTGAAAGTAAGATACTTGCGACTGTTGAAGCCAACGTACAGACCTTGATGCAAAAGCAGTTGCACTCTGTTTTAAGCCGACAATCGATGACCGGAAGCAACGGAGAAATCAGCCAGAGCCTCATATTGTGCGTTAATAAGCAATCCGGAAAAATTGTCGACGCGTCGGCGAAACTGTTTATATTAGATAGCCCGGAGCTGACCAACGTTTATGTGGAAGCTCGTTCGTTATTTGATCAGGAAAAACTAAAAACTTTTACTCTGCAGTTATCTGATTCTCGAGATTTGACTAAAGAATCGGCTGGGATCATATCCTCAAGCCTAAGCGCCTTCAACGACGCTCACTTGAAGAAATTAAATCAAACTTTTTTGGTCTAAACGATAGGGACAAGCTCAGGGTTTGAAAGTCGAACCTGGATATAAATTTATCCACAGTCCTTTGATAAAAATCGTACATTCAACCTGGGTCCGCAGTGGCGGGAGAGGGCGTGAAGAGATCCGAAAACTACGGCTGCGCTGCGTCCGGGATTTTCTTTGAAAAAAAGTTGCGCTCGTTCTTTGAAAAGGCTTTCAGAATAATCTAAAAATCCACGATCGGGATCAACGCCTAATCTAAACCGTGCTTCATAAAGGGCTTCCTTTTCCGCATCGTCGGGATTTGTGGGGTGGATGCACAGACCGGCTCTTAAATATTGAAACACATTCGGAGCGCCACTGAGCGTATGCAACAACCTTTTCTGTTCTGCAGTCAATTCTTCAGCGGTTTCGGGCAGACATAAAAATACCTGTTGCACATATTCTTTTATAGAAGGGGGAGTTTCTGCGATGAAGCGCAGACGGGTTCTTTTATCCGAATGCCCCTCCAGAAAAAAATCTCGGACGTTTTTAATGTCATACAATGCGATCAATTCTTTCAACACAAAGAGCTGGTGGGACCATATTGCCTTTTTAATTGCCGCCGTACCTGGCGCAAAATGACCATCCCGAAGGTGATAAAGCGTCCCCACTTTCGCATCTCCGCGATGCTCTGTAATCCACCCACTTTGCGGCACGCTTCGAGGTTTTAAAATCGCACGGTTAAGCGCTGGGCAGCTCTGCATACCGACGTCAAACCAAGTTACCACTTTCTTGCCATCGGTTCCCACGAGACTGGATCGGGCGGCAATAAGCAATGCAACACAATCTAGGTGCTGGCCTTTTACTGCCAATAAGAGCGGGGTGAGACCTTCTCGCGTTGTTGCGTGGATGCTGAACTTGGTTCCGTCTTTGCTTTCTCTAAACGCTAGAAGGTCTCGAACTTCTGCGGTGTTTCCGGCTTGGGCGGCTGTTAGGAGGCGCTTTTCGAGCACGGCGATAATTTTGGGTTTCATATTCATTCTCGATGAGGACGAGGGTCTCGGCCTCGACCCCGAGGCGCCCGGGGTGGCGGCGAGTAGTCTCGTCCCCAAATTTGCATCAGCGCGGCTACAAAGTAGAAAACCCCTACCAATAAAATGAGCGCCTGAGAAATCGGAAGCCACATAGAATTGTTTTCGCGAGGGGGCTGCATGTCCATGTTAAGGTTGTTTGCGGATTCCAATTCGGCGGCGGACAAGACCGCTTTTAAGCCTTTTCCGGTGACATCCCGCGCCACGATCGACAACCCGGATTGGCAACTCATTTCTTTAACCATTTCGCCACCCCAACTTGCACCAATCATTGCGTCCGCCGTGAAATCCAGGCGTGTCAGAATATCGGATGTGCCGGTTAGGAATTGGCCGAGCGACTGATGGATCTTTTGTTGATAGGAGGGTTGCATCAGAACGGTATAGGGGTAATAGAGATAGGAAAAAGCGGCGCCGCCGGTAGCCAAGAATTTTCGCCACCTCGGCGGGTCATTTGACTCTGGCCCCTGGATGGCAAGGCCTCTCACACGATTAAAAACGGCTGGCTGGTGGTGTTCCACTTTTTCGACCCGGTTTATCCAGGAATTGGACAAAGGCAGGTTGTTTTGTAGCTGAGGAAAGTCGACCGGTTGGTTTAAATCGCC
The DNA here is from genome assembly GCA_964349635.1 of uncultured Candidatus Marinamargulisbacteria bacterium. Taxonomy (GTDB): domain Bacteria; phylum Margulisbacteria; class Marinamargulisbacteria; order SXXA01; family CAYGHZ01; genus CAYGHZ01. Next base: position 6,275 of record CAYGHZ010000078.1, on the reverse strand, counting down.
GTATTTTTTTATGGCATCTTGGAACGACCGGTCGAAGTCTTGGGGCAGTGATCCCGGACTCTTTGCATAGTTTTGCAATAACCACGTTGCCACCGGAGCGGCAATGCCGGCAAGCATCTCCAAAAATGTTGATAGAATGTTGAGATAGGGAGAATGGTTGTTACGTCTAATGAAAGCCGATGACAGGTACTCAAAAATATCCATACTGCGCGTGCCAAAGATGTTGCTAGTGCAATTTCTTGAGATCGAAAGACGGCTTGGATTTTGAGACGCTATTTCCGATAGCGGAGTGAGGTGCGGAAAATGAGAAACCAGGCGACTAAGCCCCGCCATTCTCCACTCGAATGAACCCCATTGTTGCGTGTCAAAAAACAGATGTGTCAGGACATGAAGCGGAAACATGCATTCATCGAAAAGTACTTGGACACAAGGAAACCCCGCCAACTTTCGTTCAGACCTATCATTGTCTTTTACGACGTGATATCCGACGATCAACGCATTGATAAAGAAGGCGCGTTGGGCAAGCGATTCGACGAGTTTCGAGTCTTGCGAATCGTTGGGAACGCTGCACGTATAATCAACCAAAAACTGTAATGGAGGATTGGGGTACAAGTCGCCTATTCCCAAGGTTTTTTTCGTAAGAGGGTCTTTATTGCTTTTTTGCAACCATGTTTCAATGGCCGACCGATCATACAGATGTCCATACCTGGAAACACACACGTCCTTGGGAATATCGAGGGTAATACCACATTTTGCCCAATCGGGAATGGTTAGATCTGCAGCCTCAATTTGTGCTTTTGCTTTGGCTAACGCGGCCAGCCAACTTTGATGTGGAGATGCGACGATTTTTGTTTTTATCATATTTCATTTATCGAAACATTTTGTAAAAAATTTCACAATATTTAATTTATTTTTAGGCGCAGTTTGAGCCAGGGCGTCTTTCACGTCCGTTTTTATGACAATATTTTTGAGTGATTATTTCTTAAGACCGCGTTTCACTAAGTAATCTACGCTTACTCGACCCGCACCTGTGCAGATCAATAGGATAAAAAACAAAATATAATCCCACTCCGACAGTCGAACAAAATCGGATAGGCCTTCCAGTTCCGGCAATTGGGCGGTGAGGATGGCTACGACCATGACCACGGTGAGGGGGATAGAGACCAGGCGGGTCATCAAACCGGCGATTAGAAGAGCTCCGCCCACGAATTCCGTAACGGAAGCTAACGCGGCGTTAATCACGGGGAATGGTATCCCAAGGCTGCTAAAAAACTCGACCGTTCCTGCAAAGTTGGTCAATTTTCCGTAGCCGGTTTGGAGAAATATGGCGCCCAGGGTGAGACGAATCAATAGCAGAGGGAGATCGGTGAACCTGCCGAAAATGCCGTAAATTTTTTCTATCAATGCTTTCATTATTTTTCCTCCTGCGGATGAATAAACCAGCTCGATTGGACGCAAAGTTCGAACCAGCGTTGGATGCGTTTGTTAATTAGTTTGACATGATAGTCGGAGAGTTCGTTGGGTAAACTATCGAGCGCTTGGCTGAGCGACTTACCTTCTTTCATATGAGATAGTAACCGGAAAAATGGGAATTCGAGGTCTTTTTCTTTGACTTCGTAGTTTTTGCGATAGACGATGCGACTGTTTTTGGATAGTAGCGTAACGGAGGGGTGGAATTTTAGAACTAGTTCCGGGAGGCGGGCCTTTTGGCTATCGTTGAGGCTGGCCGGATTGAACGGCGGTTCTTCTTTGGCGATGTAGGCGGCGACTAGCGCCCATTCGTAGGCAACCGTTTCCAAAATAGTTTTGTCTTTGGTGGATTTGGACATGAATTTGTAAAGGTCTTGGCCCAAATGGAATAGCGTAAACGAGTGCGACGGATACGCTTTTAGATATTTTTCCATCCAGCGATCGAAGGCGTTGTCGCCCAGATATTTTTTTAGCAGCGGGAAATCGTCGGCCAGGGATTCTAGAGCGCGGGGCCAGAAATCGTCGACGTAAATATCCAAGCGTTCCTTGGGGGTCAATTTTTCTGATGCGGTGAGGTGCTTTTTGGCTTCGGTAGCAAGGCGTTTGGGCTGTTGATCCGGCGGCGTGGTGACTGCGTCGCTTAGCCAGGTTTGCAGATCGACCAGACTTTTAGGCGGCGGCGAGAGTTTTGGCGTGGATTTTACGGGCATAGTCCAATTCCTTAAGTAAGTCCTTGAGCGGGGGAATGTGATCGTCTCTTTCCAAAAGTAACGAGACGTCCTGAAAAAGAGGGGCTGTTTTAGTATACAGATCCCAGACTTCGTCGCGGATATCGTGGTCGTGAGTGTCCAAAATATAGTCGCCTTTGTCCTTGTGACCGGCGATGTGATATTGCAATACGCGATCGGCAGGCATGTGTTTCATATAGGTCATGGGGTCGAAACTGTGATTGAACGATGAAACGAATACGTTATTGACGTCCAATAGAATTCCGCAATCGGCTTTTTCGGCGAGCTTGGCGACGAATTCCCATTCCGGCATTTGGGAGCTGCTGAACTCAATATAACTGGATACGTTTTCGAATATAAAGGGAATGCCCATAAAATCTTGGACGGCGCGGATTTTATCGGCGATAAAATTAACGACTTCATCGGTATAGGGCAGCGGCATTAAGTTATGCATGTTTTTGCCGTGAACCTTGGTCCAGCAAATATGATCGGAAAACCATGGCGCGTTTATTTTTTGGATTAGCTTTTTGAGACGTTCCAAATAATTCCAATCTAAAGGATCCACACTGCCGATAGACAGGGAAACCCCATGCGGAACCAAGCGATATTTTTCTTTAAATTGTTCCAGATAGTGAAGTGGCCGACCGCCATCTAATAAAAATGTCTCGGAAATAATTTCTAGCCAATCTACGTTTTCCGGCTTGGAATTTAGAAAATCCCGATAATGCGTTGTACGCAACCCGAGACCAAAACCCAAATAAGGAACATCAAAACGCTTTTTCACTGTTTCTCCTTGATTAAACAAAAGGCCAAACATTGCTGTTTGGCCTTTTGGACTACGAATTGAATTGTTCGAACTAGTTAACAGCCTTTGGAGCTTCTTGTGCTGGCTTTTGGCTAGTTTTTTTGTCTTTGTCTTTTCCTTTGCAAGATTCTTTACCCTTGCAGCCATCTTTGCCTTTGCAGTGGTCTTTCCCTTTGCAACAATCTTTACCGCGGCAACCGTCCTTACCCTTACAACCATCTTTTCCTTTGCAACCGTCTTTTGCTTTTTCTTTTGCAACGACTACTTTATCTTTCGCCGGAGCTGATTTATCGGCAGTGCCTGCTTGAGCATACGCAGCTGCTGTCATGCTAACGGTTACTAAACCTGCAACCGCTGCCATTACTAATTTTTTCTTGTCCATATTTATTGTACCTTCCTTTATGGTAAGATTTTTTGGGGATTTATATTGGTCATTTTAAATCTTCGCACATCTTTGTCAACATGAAAAAAATAATTATCTCCATACTTCTTTGCCTCTCCCCTGCACTATTTGCGCAGCATCCCTACGAATTTTTATGGTCCAGCATTCTTGCAAAAAATGTGACTCCCGGCAGTCGGAATAAAATTGAACTAAATCTTGTAAATTATCCGGCGATTTCGGAAAGGCAAAACTTCAATAATTTGGTCCGGGTCGTCAGCCAAATCGACACAGGAAAAATAAAATCTGACGCCGAGCGGAAAGCGTTTTGGATCAACCTGTACAACATTGCCGTTGTTAAAATGGTAATCGACAACCCATTTATTAAAGACTCCCGATCGATTGCCTGGGATCTGCCTGCCATCACGCTCGGCGGAAAGTCTTATTCCCTGAATCAGATTCAAAATGATCAATTGTGGCAGTTTGGGGACCCTCGGGTATTATTTGCCCTTTCGCGAGGTTCGGTTTCGGGTCCTGATTTAAGAGCGGAGGCCTATACGGCGGAAAAATTAGATCAACAATTGGATGAGCAAACGCAACGTTTTTTAGTCGGTTCCGGAAAAGGCGTTTTTATTGAAAAAGGGACTAAGACGGCTTATGTTTCAGCGATTTTTAATTGGTACAAACGAGATTTTGATACCGAAGGCGGCGTTGCGGAATTTATCAAAAAATATAGCGCAACCGATATCCGTTCTTATAAACTCGCCTATCTGTATTACGACGGGGGTCTGAACTCGATCTATAGATGAATTGGCCGATTCTCAGTAGCGGCCAGTGCTGCCTCTTTTAGCGCTTCGCTAAATGTCGGATGCGCCGCCACCATCATCCCGATATCTTCGGCGGAAGCGCGATACTCCATCGCAATGACGCCTTGACCAATCATGTCGGACACGCGCGGCCCAATCATATGAACACCCAGAATTTCGTCAGTATCTTTGTGGGCCAAGACTTTTACAAACCCTTCGGATTCTTCCGCCGCGCGCGCGCGACCGCTGGCTTTGAATGGGAAACTGCCTGATTTATAAGCGATGCCCGCTGCCTTTAATTGTTCTTCGCTTTTGCCAACCGACGCGACTTCCGGCCAGGTATAAACGACTCCGGGGATCACATCATAGTTGACGTGTCCCGCCAAGCCGGCCATCAACTCGACACAGGCCACGCCTTCTTCGGAGGCCTTGTGGGCTAACATCGCGCCTTGCACCACATCGCCGATGGCGTAGATGTGAGGAACCGACGTTTGGAAGTGATTGTTGACGGGGATACGTCCGCGTTCATCGGGCTGGATGCCGGCCTTCGACAAGCTCAGGCCGCTGGTGTAGGGGCGTCGGCCTACGGCTACGAGAACTATGTCGCCTTTTAGAGAAGCGCCGCCTTCGGTTGAGACGGTCACTTCTTTTCCGGAAACCGAAGCGCCGGTTACTTTTGTTTTAAGATGATACTCGAAGCCCAGATTTTTTAGAGATTTTTCCAATGCTTTTCCCAACCCGCGATCCATTGTGGGAATGAGGCCGTCCATAAATTCAACGACAGAGACTTTGGCCCCAAGGCGAGCGTAGACGGAGCCTATTTCCACACCGATGACGCCGCCGCCGATGACGATCAAATGTTTTGGAATCGAGGTCAGCGATAGCGCTTCGTCGGACGAGATGATGTGTTTGCCATCGAACGGAACCGTTTGCAACGAGGTTGGCTCGGAACCGGTAGCGATGATAATTTTTTGACCGGTGATTTTCGTATCGCCTACCAAAACGGTATGAGCGTCAACAAATGCGGCTGTTCCTTCAAATACCGTAATCTTATTTTTCTTCATCAGATAGTCGATGCCCTTGGTCGTGGTTTCGACAACGTCTGCTTTGCGTTTCATCATTTGTTTCAGGTTGATTTTGACTCCTGTTGCCTCGATGCCATGAACCGCAAATTTCTCGTGCGCCAAATGAAACAACTCCGATGAATCGAGTAGTGCTTTAGATGGAATGCAACCGACATTCAGACATGTCCCACCCAAGCTTTTGCGTTTGTCGACAATTGCAACTGTCATGCCCAACTGCGCGGCGCGAATGGCCGCCACATATCCGCCAGGCCCTGCACCGATAACGATTAAATCAAAAGAAGTACTCATAGGCCGATCAACAATCGGGCCGGATCTTCGATCAATTGTTTAATCGCAACCAAAAATCGCACGGCGTCGGCGCCGTCAATAATGCGATGGTCGTAGGTCACGGCCAAATACATAATCGGTCTCACAGCCACCTGGCCATTCACCACAACCGCTCGGTCTACAATATTATGAAGTCCTAAAATAGCGCTTTGTGGTCGGTTGACCAGCGGAGTCGATAACATCGATCCAAACACGCCGCCATTGGTGATGGTAAATGTACCGCCGTCCATGTCGTCCAAGGTCAATTTTCCGTCGCGGCCTTTTTGACCCAATTGCACAATGGTTTCTTCGATTTGTTTGAACGACAACTCGTGCGCATTGCGCACGATCGGTACCACAAGACCCTTTGGAGTCGCCACCGCAATGCCGATATCGCAGAAATCGTGATAGACAATATTATCGCCATCGACTGAGGCGTTCATGATGGGGAACTCTTGCAACGCGAAACAAACGGCCTTCGTAAAGAAGGACATGAACCCTAAGTTTACGTTGTGTTTTTCTTTGAATTTGTCTTTGTATTTTTTGCGGATTTCCATCACCGCGCTCATGTCGACTTCGTTGAATGTTGTTAAGAGGGCTGCGTTTTGTTGGGCCTCCACTAGTCGCTTCGCTACGGTTTTTCTGAGGCGGGACATGGGTTCGTGATCTTCCGAAATCGAGACGTTAAGCCGTCGT
>CAYGHZ010000077.1:0-9234 GCA_964349635.1 uncultured Candidatus Marinamargulisbacteria bacterium | reverse complement strand
CGTATGATCAGTTGGAGGTGTATTTACGCGAAAGCGAAAAGAGGGTCGCCTAATGACCCGAATAGCGGACTCGACGAGGCTGTAATTTATTTTCTTCCTTGAGCGCCGCCTGCACAACATCCGGTGCATACTGTACGACCCTTAAAAAATTACGAGATGTCGTATTGGGGGTGCGGCGGCCTTGTTCCCATTCTTGAATGGTGCGTTTGCTTACACCGAAAAATCCGGCAAATTTTTCCTGCGAAAGATGAAGTGCGTTTCTCACATTTTTAACATTGATAACTTCAACGGGATTAACGCGCTTAAACTGCTTGAATTCGTCGTTGGTCAGTATTGATACATCCGGATCAGACTTTGCAGCTTTTTCGATTTCCTTGTCGGTTATGTTTAATAATTTATCCCAATTCGTTTTGCTTTTCATTGTATAACCACCTTTCTTTAGAATGGGCCGGTCTGGCCGAAATGATTCGTAGGCTGGATCCTCGATGAGTCCATGCTACAAAAATTATCAGGTTTAAATTTCCAATCGAAATCTTCCCTAATGTCTGATGCCTGAATTCTTTGTAATCTTTTCGTGAATCTACCCGGTCAATACGATTCGGATCGTCAAAAATTAACACTGCATCTAAGAAATCGAGACCATGTTTGGCAATATTCTGTTCGCGTTTCTTCTCGTCCCATTCAAAACGTCGCACAATATGAGCATACGTCATTAACGTATATACGTCAATGAGGTATAATATTCCCCATTTTTAGGGTTTATAAACATTGCGATGGCAATGATGAGCAAGTAATATTTAACTATGAATAAAAACATTTTAAAAAGCGTCGGAGCGGTTTTTGCGGGACTTGTGTTTATTTTTGCCTCCCACACAGGGACGGATGTGCTTCTTGAAAGCCTTGGCATTTTGCCGAAAGGTAATTTATTTGTGGGTACGGGACTAATACTGTTTGTGATCGGTTATCGGGCGGTATTTAGTTTGGCCGGATGTTATTTGACCGCCCGGTTAGCGCCAAAAAATCCGATGGCGCATTCGCTGACATTGGGCGGTATTGGCGTCCTGTTGAGTGGTCTAGGCGTCATTGTGAACACAAAAATGCACTTGGGGCCGGATTGGTATGCCTGGTCGCTGGTGGTTATTTCGTTGCCAATTGGATGGCTTGGCGGGAAATTGGCGACTCGTTAAAACGTAAAGGTAAGATCCAATCCCAACGGCTTGGCGAGCGCGGATAGGTGAGTGGTTGCTTTCTCAAGCGTATCCACATCGGATCGTATATCGTAGATAATATCCCGAACCGTATCCATAGCGATTCGCAACAGTTCGGCCCGATCCTGAAAATGTTCAAAAAATTGAGGCGAAATGGTTATGGACAATTGGTTATACTCGGTAAAAATGAGTTTCCGGGTAGTGGGATTCATTCTGGCGTAGAGCGCCAAATCTTCTAAAGAAGGAAGGCATGCGGCAAATTGAAGCATTAAATCTCGCCGCTGAATTATTTTTTGCTGAATATCGGCATGTGAAATGTTCGCCCCCAACTTTTTGTTGTCCATCAGAATGTCCCCAAGAATCGAGTCGCTTTGAGGGGAGAAAGTTTTGGACGGATGGTTATGTGCATGGGTGGTTATTGGGAGCGCCATAAAATCGAAATGGGGCATGCCAATGAGGGATCGCCCCCTGGTCTGCGCAACGGGTATCGACGCATTTAACGTATAGGTGTTGCCGTCGACGCTGACCTGAAGGATGTTGGTTTCGTGGGTACTTGTTTTTGCCCAATGTTTCAGTGAATTGCGGAGTTGCTCATCACCGCACTGCGTAAACGTGGGGTAGGGAGAGGGAAGGAGTTGGTCGGTTTCCAAATAGACCGCGCTTGGGGATTCTAATTGTGTAGCCGGAAAGACCAACCTGGCAGCGCTATAGAACGCCAAATTCGAAAATTCAAGACAATCCCTGCTGTGCATAGCGCAGTCCATCACAGTTTGTCCGCGTTGGTTTCGAAGAGACAGGTCGGTTAACGCGATGAGCTGATAGGAGCCGGGCAGGTTAGAGGGCTGAATCGATTTTAGGGCGGCATGTGCCGCAGTATCCCCATGCTTATCTGGTATAGAAAACAAAGCGAAGGGATCCCGTTTTTCCCGGATGCTGGCGGAAACGACCATATAGACCAACGCATTTCCCCTAGGAGTTTCAGGCGCTCGGTGGAGGACGGTTTTACCTTCAGCATCTTGGTGCTTCGCAAACGCTAACACGGCTTTGCTATTTTCGAACGCATGGGCAAATGCGATTGGACTTGTTTCAAATTTCCCGTCGATGGCGCTGACTTCGGGCCGTCGTGCGGGCATGGCACGCAACGCCGTTTTTGCCGCTTCCGGATCTGGCAAAAGAGCGGCCTGGGTTAACGGATCTTTCGGCAATTGGGTTCGGGCGACGTGAATCGGCGGGCGTCCGGCGGAAGAAAAACCAACTGCGGGACTAATTAATTTTGGCAGTCTGAAAGCTGCGGTATGAAAATGTCTGACGCTCCGTGAAAGAACCCTTCCAATCGAATGTAATCTTGCCACGATATTTCCCTCCCCGGAACTAATTTTTGATGTTTATTTATTTTCTGCCATAGATCAGCCCAATCACAGCGCCTACCACAGTATATTGAATAAGATAATAAATAGTTTCAAGCGTTAAATAGGCGCCGATAGGTCCCACATCATACTTTCCCGCATCCGCAAAAACGCCGTAACTGCCTAAAAATACGCCCATAATTAACCCAAAGTTAATGCCGTCTTTAACCGGATCTCTGCGTTTTGAGAACCGGGGATAGAGGGTGGCCATGATGATGCCCTGAATTAACATCGACGCCAGCCCCAGTGCGACAATCGGTTCCTGACGCATCATGCCGACGGAGTAAATATCCTTAAACAAAACCAAGTGCCATACAACGGCGATAAAAAGAACAATCACTACATACGCAACAACCGAAAGAGAAAATTTCTTGGTGTTCATAAGCGGAACTCCTTTTTATGGTTAGGGGTTTATTCTTTCATAAATGTACATCATAAATACTGTAAAATGCACATGTCCTATGAATTACATCGGCTCTAAACACAGTCTTATCGGAGAAATCGAAACCATCCTCAAGGAAAACGGCGTCGCGGCGGAAGGCGTTGCCCTCGATCTCTTTTCGGGGACGGGCGCTGTAGCGAAGGCGTTTAAAAAAATGGGGTTTGTAACTTATGCCAACGATTGGCAATTTTATTCGTTTGTAACCACCCATTCGTTTATCGGTCTGAACGCTGTTCCTGATAACGGGATGGAAGCTCTTCGTCTCCTAGACCGGCTCCCAGGGAAAGAGGGGGAATTTTTTCATGAATTTTGTGAAGGTGGCCAGGCCGGCAGACAATATTTTTCCAAAGAAAATGGCCTACGCATCCAATCGATTCGCGACCAAATTGACGCATGGGTTATCGCCGAAAGCGACAAACATTGGTTAGTGGCATGTCTTATCGAATCCGCAGATCGGGTTGCCAACACCGCGTCGGTCTACGGCGCCTATTTAAAACATATTAAAAAAAGCGCCCAAAAGCCGATGCGGTTGGTTCCGATCGAGCCGATCCCCTCCAAACACCAACACCGGGCATTTTGTCTCGATGCAAAACAGATGCTTCAGCAATTTAATCAAACAAAAATAAAACTGACCTATATCGATCCGCCGTACAATCATCGGCAATATTCCGGCAACTATCATATCCTGGAGACGATCGCGCGATGGGATCTGGATCGATTTAAACCACGGGGAGTGACGGGTCTTCGCCATTCAAAAGAATTGCAGTCGCCGTATTGCCGCCGGTCAAAAGCGTTTGGGGCATTTCAAGAGTTGCTGGCTCGGGTTAACTCCGAGTATGTGTTGTTTTCTTATAATAATGAAGGCTTGCTTTCGGAACAGGAACTGGTCAGCCTTTTACCCGGCGCTAGTTTTAAAAAAATACCCTATCAACGCTTTCGGGCCGATAACGATGGCGAAAATCGAAACTATAAGAAAAATTCCACCGAGGAATTTTTGATTTTAGTCCGGCAAACCGTAAGTAAGTAATAGGATATTTTCTTTTCGTAAAATCGGAGCCAGAAATTCCGTATTTTCGGCGACCAAAAGCTGTGTCCGGCCCTGCTTCGTTTTCATCAACTCGTTATATTCCGAAAGAAAATCGGCAATGGGATGGTCGGCTTCGGGGATTTCCGGTTTTTTTAGTTTTGAGATATGGCTTGCTACAATCGTTTCCAGCCGTTTCCACAATTTTTCTCGCGTGTTAGTTGCCGTCGAAAAACTATAAATATCAACACCAAGAAGTCGCCATTCAAAATGAATGCCGGCCTGTGGAAGAGTCTGAAAAACAACAAAGTCGGCTTGAGGTATTCTCAGAATCTCGAATGAGTAAAGAACAGTTCGAATAAAACGAATATCCTGAATCTGGGTTGGGCGGATCGAGATGGTCCGCGCGGCGTCGCTATAGGCAGCATCAGAAGTTCGTGGGGCACCCAGATCCGAAAAAAGCCAGGTGGGCAATATCGCGGGAGGGTCGAGGTGTAAATTCAAGACATCAAAGTCTTTGAGGGCCTTGAATAAAGAAGCGCTGTTCTCTTTGTCATCAAAGTCCGCTCTCTCATCCAGATAAGTATGAAAATCTTCCTGACGTACGTAAGAGCGATGGTTTTTAGCCAGCCAAAGTGTCGTAAAGTCCTGGCGTTGGTCGTCATAGAGCAATCGACCTAACCAGAAATTTTCGCATTGAAAATAACCGTTGATCTTTCGTCCGTCCTTTAAATGAACATCTATTTCGATAAGAGTCGCTTTTGACACGTCCGAGACTATCGATGTCGTCAAGGCCGAGACAACTATCAAAATAGCGACAATAATAATTCGGCGTGTCATGGCTGATATCGAAATAAGGAGCTGGTGAATTTCTTTACGAATGCGCTGTCCTGCTGTTCAAAAATAGTGAAATAGGTGAGCGTGTAAGCCTGTGTAGTGGTGATCAAGCTGACGGATCCGTCCGGATGAAGCAGCGGGGGCACAAAGCTATGGTACAAAGGAACACGTTCGTAACTGATGTCCTCAAATTGAGAAATCCATTTTCCCCCATCTTTTTTCAAGCCAAATACACCGCTCGCCGAAAATTGTTTTAAGGCAACGGATTTTTCTTTCCATCCACTCACAAGCAGGACCGGGCCGTCGATCCCCTTAAAGCGAAATTCGCCGACCACTTCCATTGGTATCAACTCGGCTCCTTTTGAATTTGGGCCGAACTTTGCGTCCAATTCGGCATTGATGTAATCGTTGATGCGCTTTGTTTCCGATGGGGTCAGACTGGGAGGGCGAAGTTCTAAGATCGTGTCATGTTTGCCTGAAAACCAATAAACATACCCCCAGGTCTGGTTTTGGTTTGGGATATGCAATGAGGCCGTGAACTTGACCTTCGTAACAGTGAACGGGTGAATGCCTACCACCCACAATGGCTGGTTTTTCATCTGATTAAATAGGGCTTCTTTCTGCTCACCCAACTCCTGAAGGCTCACGTAGCGTCCATCGGCCCTCCCAATGCGCAAAGAGACAGAATTGCCTGAAAATTCGCCAAAAACAAAATCAAATTTTGGAGGAGACGCTTGCAAGGAAAGTCCGAAAATAAATGTAAGTAGGGTAAGATTTAGTGATAAGCTTTTACTAGATCCAAAAAATCGCATATATAAGGAGTGTAATATGAAAAAATCGTTGATTGCAATTGCTGTTATCTTCGTGGTTGGCGCGGTGTTAGATTTTCTGATCCATGGCATGCTTCTGAAGGACATGTATATGGCCACCGCACAATTGTGGAGACCGATGGCGGAAATGAAAATGGGGTTGGGTCACGTTGTGTCGCTGGTTTCCATTTCGGCCTTTGTCGCTATTTACACGTTGTTCTTTAAAGAAAAAAGCTTGGAAAACGGAATGAAGTACGGCGCCTTGGTTGGCGTGATGGCAGGCGCTTCGATGGGCGCGGGCACCTACACCTATATGCCGATTCCCGCGACCTTAGCCTGCGCATGGACGGTGGCAACACTGATTCACATGACCATTGCAGGTACGATTCTGGGATGGGTGACTAAAAAATAATTTATTATCTCGCATTACTTCGGGGCATTAATGTTGGTGGAAACAACATCATCAAGATGGATGCCCTGAAGGCATGCTTTGAGCAGATCGGATTTGACTACGTTTCGACCTATATTCAAAGCGGCAATGTGCTCTTTAAGAGCCTCGAAAAAAATCAAAAAAGCCTGGTCGAAAAAATCGAAAAAACGCTTTCAAAGCAATTTAATTATCTCTCTCAGATCGTCCTGGTTTCGAGCGCCAAGCTTAATGCTATCGTTGATCATGCTCCAAAAGGGTTCGGCGGCGATCCGGAGAGGTTTCGTTACGACGTCATTTTTCTAAAAAGCCCGCTGACGGACAAGGAAGCCATTCAACAGATTCGCGTTAAAGAAGGCGTGGATACGGCCGACGGCGGGCCGGGCGTGTTGTATTTTTCACGACGGATCGAAAAAGCGGCTCATAGCTTGTTACCTAAATTGGCTGGAATGCCGATCTACAAGCAAATGACCATTCGAAACTGGAACACTACAACACGCCTTTTGGAATTAATGAACGGCTAGATTATTCAGTATCGGCGCTGTTTTGTTGCGCGTCTTGCCGGGCGGTTTCAACAGTGGATTTCATTTGCGCCAATCCGTTTTCAAAATCCGGGCCGACCATCTTATCCATATTTTTAAATAAGCACATTGCCTTGCCCAAGAAGCCGTTTCGACCGCTCATCGTCCAGGTAACCGATGTGCCGTTTTCCACGTCTTTCAACGAAAATTCAGTGTCATTGGTGGCGGCGAAGGGTTTGAAAAATTCAAGCTTGATGCGAACCAATTCATCGGGGCGGCTTTCAACGATTGTCATTTTGCCGGAGCCTACTTTTTTGTTTCCTTCCCAACTATAAATAGCGCCAACACCTGAGGTTTCTCCTTCAAATGTCCGTTTCATTTCCGGATCCATTTTTTCCCAAGGAGACCAGTTTTTCCAGTTGTGAAAGTCATCGATTTGAGCAAAAACGTCCGACGCGTCTCCGGAGATTGTAGAGCTTCGCGTAATGCGGAACTCGGCGGGCTGCATCGCAACCACAAGTAGAAAAACGACTACAATAGCCGCAACACCTAACAAAATTTTCTTTATCATGAAAAGCTCCTTATAGTTGAAATTTAATTTATTATATATCCTAAATTAAAATGTCCCAACTCATTATCACCGAAAAACCAAGTGTCGCCAAAGATATCGCCCGTGTCCTAAAAATAGCCAACCGAAAAGACGGCTATTTCGAGGGTAACGGCTATTTTATTTCGTGGGCATTCGGGCATTTGATCCGGTTGGCCGATCCACCCGCGTACAATCCGGCGTTTGAAAAATGGGCGCTGGGCCAACTGCCGATTATTCCCGAAAAATTTATCTTGGAAATTCAAAACGATACCGGCATTCAAAAGCAGTTTGAAACTATCAAAGGCCTGTTGCTCAACGAAACGGTGACCGGCGTAATCTGCGCCACAGACGCGGGACGGGAAGGAGAGCTGATTTTTCGCCATATCTATTCCGTCGCCGGATGTGAAAAGCCCATTCAACGGCTTTGGATTTCCTCGCAAACTGATTCGGCAATCAAAGAGGGTTTTTCCAAATTAAAAGAGGGTGCTGAATATGTGCCGCTCTATTTGTCGGCGCTGTCGCGATCGGAGGCCGACTGGATTATAGGAATTAACGCGACCCGCGCCTACACGTCCAAATTTAGCCGCGGCCAGGGAGTGATGAGCGTCGGGCGCGTGCAAACGCCGGTTCTGAAAATGATCGTCGACCGCTATTTGGCTGTGACTAACTTCAAGCCGGAGCCTTTTTTTGATTTAACCGCCACGTTTGTTCACGCCAACGGAACCTATAAAGGCCTCTGGCAAAGCGAGGATAAGCTGACCGACAAGACAAAAGCCGAAGCACTGTTTGAAAAAATTAAATCAAGCGACCAAGGAAAAATTCAGTCGCTAACGCAAAAAACTGTCAATGAAAAACCGCCGCTTCTTTACGATCTAACCGAACTGCAAAAAGACGCCAACAAAAAATTCAAATTTTCAGCCGATCATACGCTCAAAGTCATGCAGGCGCTTTATGAAACGCATAAGCTGTTAACCTATCCCCGAACGTCGTCGCGCTATCTCTCCTCAGACATCAAGCCAAAATTAACCGAACTTCTTAACAACGTGAAATCGCTGTCAGACTATGCCGGGTTTGCCGACGCGGTAATTAAAGACGGAATCCCCATATCAAAACGCATGTTCGACGATCAAAAAATTACCGACCACCACGCCATTATTCCGACCGACCAAAAGCCGTCGCTTGCCGGTTTAAATGCCGATGAACGCAAAATTTATGATTTGGTGATCCGCCGGTTTTTGGCCGGGTTTATGAAAGATTGCGTCAAAGACCAAACCGAAATTTTGACCGAAACCAGCGGCGAAATTTTTCGTTCGTTTGGCAGCGTGATTCAACAAGCCGGCTGGAGAACAATCTATACCGATGATACCGATGAGGAAGAACAGAAGCTCCCGCAAGTGAAACAAAGCGACCCGGTAAAATTAAAAACGCCAAAACTCGAAGAAAAAAAGACAAAAGCCCCGGCGCTTCACACCGAAGCCAGCATTTTGGCAGCAATGGAAACCGCCGGAAAAACAATCGAAGACGAAGAATTGCGCCAGGCCATGAAAGATTGCGGATTAGGAACGCCGGCCACCCGCGCACAAATTTTGGAGCGCCTAATCAAAGTCAATTACATCGAGCGCCAAAAAAACAAACTCGTTCCTACCGCCAAAGGCATCCAATTAATTTCGTTTATCCAAACCAAAGCATTATTGTCGCCGGAACTAACGGGCGATTGGGAAAAAAAATTAAACGACATCGTCAAAAAAAAATATAGCAGGGAGAATTACATGAAAGAAATTGTCGAATTTGCCCAAGAAATCGTAGGCGGCGTCGTAGGGGCGACCCTCGTGGGCGCCCCTACCGAAACCTGCCCAAGTGGAAGTGCCCGACCTGTCGAATGTGGATCAAATCGGAGCCCATCTCGATTAGATGTGTAGCATGCAGGACTGCGAGGCTGATTAATGGTTAGAGTGGTCATTACGCTAGACC
>CAYGHZ010000076.1:0-9323 GCA_964349635.1 uncultured Candidatus Marinamargulisbacteria bacterium | reverse complement strand
TCGTTCGCCCCGTAAAGCCCATCGTCCTTAATCATAATACTCTGCGCCCCGCCCATCGGGGGGCCGACTTCAATGATGTGGCCCCTGGCTTCCAGGGGTTTTACCGTATCCGGACTAAATCCGCGTTCCATTTTCAGGGTATCCGGCAACCATTGGTGATGAAAACGCGGCGCATAGGTAGCCTCGGCGATATTCATTCCGTGATCGAGCACATTGGAAATGACCTGAAGAACGGTAGTGATAATGACGCTACCGCCGGGACTGCCGGTGACCAGAAGCGGTTTTTTATCTTTCATGACAATGGTCGGAGTCATCGAGCTCAGCATCCGTTTTTCCCCTTCCACTTGATTCGCTTTGCTGCCGACTAGGCCATAGGCATTAGGCGCGCCGGGCTTGGCCGAAAAATCGTCCATTTCGTTATTCAATAAAATACCGGTTCCGGGAACGGTCAATTTTGAGCCGAACGGAAAATTGAGGGTATAGGTGGTCGATACGCAATTGCCAAGGCCATCCACAATCGATAGATGATTGGTTTCGCTCGACTCGTATTTGTCCGGCCGTCCTTC
This sequence comes from uncultured Candidatus Marinamargulisbacteria bacterium, assembly GCA_964349635.1. Taxonomy (GTDB): domain Bacteria; phylum Margulisbacteria; class Marinamargulisbacteria; order SXXA01; family CAYGHZ01; genus CAYGHZ01. The sequence continues at coordinate 8,757 of CAYGHZ010000076.1, read as the reverse complement.
GGAGATCTCATGGCTGGGGGTTGTCTTGTTCAATTTAATCGATGCGCGGCGACCATTTGCATAGGTTTTGGAGGTGAGCCCGTTAACAGGGACTTTTGTGAACGACGGGTCTCCCAAATAGTGCGCCCGATCCGAGTAAGCCAGTTTCATGCTCTCGGTCATCACATGAATCGTATCGGCGGCGTTGGGGCCCCATTGGCCAATCGGAAACGGTTCAAGCAGGTTCAACAATTGAATTAAAAGCGCTCCTCCGGAGCTAGGGGGTGGCATCGTATAAATATCATAGCCGTGATACCGGCCATGCAACGGATTGCGAATAACGGCCTTGTACGATTTCAAGTCGCTCATCGTAATCAAGCCCACGTTTTTACGCATACATTCAGCGATTTTTTCGCCCACAGCACCCCGATAAAACGCATCCGGTCCGAATTGCGCGATCTGCCTTAGGCTCCACGCCAACTCTTTTTGGACTAAGATTTCGCCCACCTCGTAGTCGATGCCGCCGGGCTTATAAAAAATCGCCATACTGGCCGGGGACTTCATCATGCGAAACTTGGCGTCGAATAAAGCGTCGTGCAAGGACTGATTCACCGGAAACCCTTTTTCCGCCAGTTCAATCGCAGGCTGCAACGCGCGTTGAATCGAAATCGTTCCAAATTCTTTCAACGCCATCGCCATGCCCGCGACAGTGCCTGGTACGCCGGCGGACAAATAGCTGAACTGCGTTTTTTCCGGATCCATTTCGCCTTTTTCATCATGAAAGATATCGCGATGCGCCAATTTGGGGGCCTTTTCCCTATAATCAATCGCCACGACTTTGTCTAAATCTTTCAGATAAATCAGCATAAACCCACCGCCGCCTAAATTTCCGGCTTGCGGGGTGGTAACAGCCAAACAAAACGCAGTGGTGATGGCGGCGTCAACGGCATTGCCGCCTTCTTTCAAAACGTGCAGCCCGGCGTCTTGCGCCAGTCTGTCTGCGCCCACGATCATGGCATGTTTGGTCTGAACCGGTTTGAATACCGGTTGAGCGGCTAGAGACGACGCGAAGAAAAGGACGGTTAGCAGGCCCAGTCGGAGCGTCATTGGGGAACGGGAATTTGAATCTTTTTCAAAACGGCCTGAAAAATACGGCTTGCGGAGAGATGATATTTTTCTTTTAGGCTCGAGATTTTCCCATGTTCGATAAATTCATCCGGCAACGCGATTTGATGCCACTGTGACAGCGGCTTTTCACACTCCGGCAACGACTGCAAAATGTGCCCAAAGACCCCGCCGATGGCGCTGCCTTCCTCAATAACAAATACATGCTCCGACTGATCAACAAACCTTCGGATTAATTCGACATCCAAGGGCTTAATAAATCGCAAATTGATGACGGAACATGCGATGCCCAGAGCGTCCAATTGTCCAGCGACTTCGTATGCCGTCCACGCCATTGTTCCGGATGCGATCAACAAACATCCGCCCGACGCCTCAAGCATCACTTCGGCCGATGCCAATGTCATCGGAGTCTGAATCAACCCATTTTTTTCCGACATCCCGTCTTTGGGATACCGAATGGTGACGGCCTCGCTGTGGGTAACCGCCCAGTTCAACATCGCTTTTAATTCTTCTCCGTCTTTCGGCGCCAAAATCGTCACATGGGGAACCGGCAATAAATACGCATAATCAAACGTGCCCTGATGCGTTTGCCCGTCGCCACCGACAATGCCCGCGCGATCCAAGGCAAAAATTACGGGTAGTTTTTGAATGCACACATCATGAATTAATTGATCAAACCCACGTTGTAAAAACGTCGAATAAATAGCTAGGATCGGTTTTACGCCATTTCGGGCTAGGCCGGCGCAAAACGTGACCGCATGTTCCTCGGCCATCCCGACATCAAAAAAGCGATCCGGAAACTGATCGGCAAATTTGGTTAAGCCGCTACCGACTTTCATGGCTGGTGTCACAACCACAATCTTGGAATCTTTTTTTCCAAGTTCGCAAATCTCATTTCCAAAAACATCCGTAAACGAAGGAACGACTGCCGGAGCAGATGTTGATTTGGGCGAAACGCCATGGTGCTTAATGGGATCTTGCTCCGCCGGTAAATGGCCCTTGCCCTTGGTGGTGATGCAATGAATCATAATCGGTCCGTTGTAGCTCTGCGCATATTTAAATGCCGCGACCAAAAGGGGGATGTTATGCCCGTCGATCGGTCCGATATAGCGAAATCCGAACTCTTCGAAAATTACGCCCATTTTTGCGTCAAAGACAATATCGCGAAACCGGTCGACCGCTTTTTCAATTCGGTTTTTCAACGGAACACCGATACGCGGAATGCGTTCCATAATCCGTTCAAATTTTCGTTTGGCGCGGTTATATGGCTGTGAAGTGCGCAGTTGGGTAATATAGTTTGCCATTTGACCCACGGGACGAGAAATGGACATGTCGTTGTCATTTAAAATACAAACCAGATTAGAATTTTTTAACCGCTCCGCATTATTTAACGCCTCAAACGCCATCCCGCCCGAAAGAGTGGCATCGCCAATGACGGCAAATACGGCGCCTTTTTCTTTATTAAGGTCGCGCGCGTGCGCAACGCCAACCGCGGCGGATAATGCGGTGCAGGCATGGCCCGCGCCAAAAATATCGTGTTCGCTTTCGGTAATTTTTGCAAAACCGGACAACCCGCCGTCCTGCCGGATGGTAAATATTTGATCCAATCGCCCGGTCAAAATTTTATGCACGTAACATTGATGCGACGTGTCCCAGAGAATCTTATCTTTCGGACTGTCCAGCACGGTATGCAACGCGATGGTCATTTCCACCACGCCCAAATTTGACGCCAAATGCCCGCCGACTTTATCACCAACCTGAAGCAGAAGCGCACGAATTTCGCCCGCCAACTGCTCCAACTCCAGCGTCGAAAGATTTTTTAGATCTTTAGGAAAATTAAGAGAATTCAATAACATGGGTGTCAGTAGTATAAGGTAAACGCGATGCCGATGCCTAGTAACACGCCAACCACGACTTCCGCGGGCGTATGCCCCAAAAGCTCGGTTAGTTTTTTAGGTTTAAAATTACCGTGCGACACATCGTCCACAATTTGATTCAAAATAGCCGCCTGTCGACCTACCGCCCGCCGAACACCCGTCGCGTCATACAAAACAATCATGGAAAAAACGACGCAGATGCAAAATAGACTAGAGTTCCAGCCCTCCTGAAGGCCTATGGCGGCGGTCAGAGACCCGACCAAGGCCGAATGCGACGAGGGCATGCCGCCCGCAGTGAAGACATGGCGTAAATTGAGGTGATCGTCTTTAAAATAAAAATAAACGGATTTAATAATTTGAGCGACCAGCATGCTGACAATACCGGCGATCAACGGATACATATCCAGATAAATCGAAATAAAATGCGTCTTTGTCATTTAATGATCCCGCTCTACTATCATGGTAACAAATTCTTGCAACGCCCGCGTATCGAGATTGACCGCCGCCAAATGACGCCGGGCTGACCTGGCCTCGGCTCGGGCCATTGCTTTGGCCTTTTCTAATCCGCACAGCGACACATAGGTGAGCTTGTTTTGATCCCTGTCTTTGTTGGCGGTTTTGCCTAATTTCTGTTTGTTGCCGGTTACATCTAAAATATCGTCGACGATCTGAAATAAAAGGCCCAAATGCATCCCAAATTGGGACAAATGCCGACGGGAGTTAACATCTGCTTTGCAAAGGATAGCCGGTATACTGACGCAGGCTTCGATCATAGCGGCTGTTTTTTTGAGATGCGTGGATTTGAGATACGCCAGGGTCCGCGACGATCCCTGCAGATCCATCGCCTGACCGCCGGCCATGCCATGAATCCCAAACGCGTACGCCATTAATTCTATAGCTTTCAAAATGTCGGACGCAGAAAAATGCCGAGGCAATTCCCTTGCGACCAGTTCGAAGACAAACGTGTTGAGAGTATCTCCGGCCAAAATCGCCATGGCCTCGCCATATTTTTTATGGCATGTTAGCTGCCCGCGCCGGTAATCGTCGTTGTCCATCGCCGGTAAATCGTCGTGGATTAACGAGTAGGTATGCACCATTTCCACCGCACACGCCACCGGCATGATTTTTTCAATTTTCGAATCAAATAATTGGTACGAGGCAATCGTGAGCAAAGGCCGAACCCGCTTAGCCTTGGCGGTGACGCTGTACAAAATCGCTTCTTTTAAAGTCTTGCGGCTGTCCCGAATGGTAAAAGACAGGTATCCCTGCAGCGCCCGATCGATTAACTTAACGTGCGGCGTCGCGGAAGGTGATCTCATCGGCCTCTTTTTGAATAACGGTTAATTTTTCCTCGGTTTTTTGCAGCGATTTCATGACGTCGGCGGCCAGTTTAACGGCACTGCCGTAATGGCCGATAGCGGATTCCAAATCCACGTCTTCGCTTTCCAATTCCTGAACCAACGTTTCGAGTTTTTTGATTTTTTCTTCAAGTGTCATAAAATCTGAGAAACCGTAGATTCGAACGCCCCGTCGTTCAATTGGCTGACAACGACAGAGCCAACCTCAATTTGCGTTGTAGATTTAACAATTTTTCCGGAAGATTTGAGCCTGTTTATACTATAGCCCTGCCTTAGTTTATACAAGGGATCGGCGAGCGTGAGGCGATGAATTAATTGATCGGCCGAAGACTTGGCTTGGCCCAATCGATCCTGGGTGATTCGATTCGATTCGGCAAATAATTCCTGGGCCTGATCCGACAAATTCTGCCAATCGCGAAACAGAGATTCAGACTGATAATCCAGAACATAGCGCGTGTTTTTAATAAACGTCAAAAACGGTTCGGCGATCCGTTGCGCCGCCGCAGTCGGAGTGGGTACCCGTAAATCCGCAACAAAATCCGAAAGGGTGTAATCAATTTCGTGGCCGATAGCCGTCACGGTGGGCACTTTGCAGGACGCGATTTGGCGCACCAGTTGTTCATCGTTGAAGCTGGCCAAATCTTCGCTGGAACCGCCGCCCCGCAAAATAATCACAACATCAAGATCAGTAGCTTCCGCTAACATCAATGCAGAGGTCACGGACGCAGGCGAGGTTAGACCCTGCATAGTTGCCGGCAAAACGCCAATTTTCATATGGGGAGTCAATTTGCGAGAAATGGTCACATAATCGTTCATCGCGGCAGAATCCCACGCGGTGATGAGTCCGACTTTTTCCGGATAAAGAGGAATCGGCTTTTTGCGAGCGGCGTCAAACAATCCTTCTTTCATCAACTTTTCTTTCAACGCCTCAAACGACTGCGCCAACGCCCCGGCGCCTGCCGGCTGCATATATATCACCTGAAACGAAATGCTTCCTTTTTTATGGAACAGCCGCACCTTGCCATTTACCACCACCTGAATTCCGTTTTGTAATTTGAACCCAACGTTTTGAAAAAAGCTGGAATAAATCACGCAATTCAGCTGCGACTCGCCGTCGGTTAAATTGAAATAAACCTGTTGGCCCGCTTGGTAAAATTTGAGGTTGGTGATTTCGCCTTGAACCGAGACGCCTTGCAGGCTAGGGTCTGTTTCAAGGTTGTCTTTGATTAAGAGATTAATGGCGCTGACGGTTAGGGTCGGGGAGGGCATGAAGTTAGTGTACAATATTCAACTTGAAAAAAATTATTTCTCTTACCAAAGTTTCAAATAGAGATACGTGTTGGGCAAGCTGTTTATTGCGGATAATCGAGCCAAATTTCGATATCGAAGATCCAAAGTTTTGTTTTCAGCTTAATGACCTGCAATCCATTATGGCGGTTCATTTCAACTCGAACACCCTAAATTCCAACGAATTTTTAGCGCACCCGGCTTTCCGAAACAGCAACGGCGAATCGTTTCATTTAACGCTTTGCGCTTATGGCAAATTCAAGGAAGAGAAAACAATACAGACGCTTACAGGGATACGGAGGGAGGTGGATGCACTTGGCTACATTGTGAGTTTTGATGATGGGAGCCACATGCATTCCATAGCGATTAATTTATTAGAAAACCAACTATTTGATCCGGATCTTGATTATGAAAGTAGACGACTGCCGAGTCGGGAAGAGTTGGAAGCTGCGATTCGAAAAGAAATTAGGGAAAAGTGTTACATTAAATTCTTTACGTTTTCAGTTCAAAATAAGGTTTAGAAAATAGCGATTTTGGGCATCTAGGTAATCGTGTTCAATATAGGAAGTGTGGGTTCCGGATCAGGCAGCCTCAAAGCACCCTCAAAAGATAACGAAGGGGCGCTTAAAATATTGGGGCAATACCGCGATTCGGACAGTAAATCCAACCTGATCATTCGCAAGGGACTTTCGGTATTTTCCGTGGGATTGTTGGAAACGCCCAAGTCTATTGGAATTACGCAAATTAAGCGTGACGGAAAGTCTATCGACCTGGACGAGTCGCTCGAAAAGGGATTTAAGGCGTTTACGGCTGATCCCTCCAGCAAATCCATCAACGATTTTATTGAACTATTGCCAATGGACGAGGTTCCTCCATTTTCCGCCACTTCATTTAGCGCCCCTCCGACGGCCATGCGCGACAGAGCGCTCAGGGCCAGACTAAACATAAACGCAGAGCAAGGCAGCTCCGAAGGACAACTATTGCAAGTGATGGGTGGCGCGGACCATATTTTGCGCAGACGATCGGATATTCCCAGGGGAGAATTTAAATTTACCCAATATGCCTATTCTATTCCTCCTGAAAAGAGGGAAGAGGCGATCAAATTAATGAGCGTCAATTTGTTCGCGATGCCAAAAAACGAAATCGTTAGTTTGACACAGAGTTTGGATGCTCTTGCCAAAGGGTCGAGCGACTCGTCGTCGACTTGAAGTGATGGTTTAGTTCAAACTTCCCAAAGCTCTTTGGACAGCAGCCGGTTCTTTTTCGATGACTCTCAAGAAATTTCTGGCAGGTCCACTTGGCGTTTTTCGATGCTGTTCCCATTCTTGAATAGTTCTGGGACTGACTCCAAAGAAGGAGGCAAATTGTACTTGGGAGGCATGCATTTTTTCACGAATAGCCCTTACATCCACAGACGCCGGCGATTGAACTCTTTTGAATTTTTTCAATTCTTTTTGGCTTAGGGGTAGGGCATCGGGGTCGGTGGAGGCCGCTTTGTTGATCTCGTCATCGGACATGTTTAACAACCTGTCCCATTGGGTTTTATCTTTCATAATACTGCTCCTTTTCTCTTGAGTGTACGCCATTGGCGTACACATCGCTATAGAGTTAGGTTTATCAAGTCAACTTCTTGGGAACTGATTTCTAATCTATGGAAAGAAATATCGCGGATGTGCTCATTGCTCGAAAAGATATTTCACCGTTTCTTGCACATTTAACTCGAGACTCTGGTAGCGACGAGGCTTCGGATGTTCTTACGAAAATCTTGAAGAATCACTCACTTGAAGTCGGTGAGTTCTTTGGTGGACTGCTAAGGTGTGTGTTTGGTACTAACGAAATTCCAGGCCCTGCCCGGAATGGCGCTACCACCACCCCATCTGGAGTCGTTTGCCTTACCGAAACTCCACTTGAGGAAATTCATTGCCTAATCGATATTGCCGGAAGAAAAAATAATCTTCAGCCATATGGAATAATCCTCCTAAAAGATATCGTAAAATCCCTCCCTGACATCGGGCCACAAGCGGTTAGATTTTAGCTGGGAAAGAGAATGGCGTTCGCTGCAAAATATTCAATTAAATTGGGAAGGGCCATCACCAAACGTCTTTATGGGCATTTGCCCGCATCAAAAAATCAACGAATTCGAAAGCGATTTTTCGCCTTTGAAATTTCTTGATCCAAGGAGAAATATCAGCTATTACGCACGATCTATTGCCGAAAGGAAGCGTGAGTTGAAGTTGGAAAACAATTTAATTTAGTTTGGGCCGGTATTTAGTCAATTACCCGAGCCAAATCGTCTTGGCTTTCCCCTCTCTTCCCAAGAGATGTTTACAACAGCCTCAAAAATGGGTAATATTTTTTTGTGAGCGGTAAGTCCGTCGTGACTGGCTAGGGATGTTCCCTTCCGGAGTGTTGGCCAAAGTCTCAGCAACAAAGGTTACGCGGGGCGCTCACTTTAAAAATACTTCATCACGTTTAATATTTTCCAAAAAAACTTCGTACCATTCCGTGTCTTTATGTTCAAATTTTCTGAAAATACCCCAAGAGAAATAATCCACCGCATTTAAGCAGTGATCCGAGGTCGAGTCTTGGTGTAAAATATCTAGCCTGACGTTAGGTTCAATTTTCTTTTCTAGTTCTCGCCTAATATAGCCGTTGAAGTCCTTGATTTCAGATTTGGACTTGGATTTGTCGATAATGAAAGTGATTTCTGTTTTCGAAGTGATAATGTCAACTTTTTGCAATAATCGGTTGGTGATGTAGTTGTAAAGTCTCGATGTATTCCTTTTAAGATCCTCTTGAACTCGGCCTTTGTTCAGAGTCAGGCTATAGATCTTAAAGTCTGTTTTTGATCTCTTAAGAATATCGTAAAAATACTTCTTTACGGCGAAGCTGTCTTTTGTGCCTTTGAGCTCATTAGTTTTCCGGTCTTTTTTTGATTTGGATTTGAATTTGTTCTTGATGGTCTTTTTAACCGCAATATTAATCTTTCTTCGGTTTTGTTCCCCGTCGACAATTAACAAGCAAATCGTAAGGAATTTCGATGCGCCTTTCTTTGAAAAACCCATGCAGCCGCTTTCATCCTGGTAAATAAAAAGCATAGTCCGGTTTGCCTTTAGTTATCTATTGAAAGC
>CAYGHZ010000075.1:0-9374 GCA_964349635.1 uncultured Candidatus Marinamargulisbacteria bacterium | reverse complement strand
GCTGTTAATCGACGGCGGACGCCCCCAACTCAATTTTGCGGAAAAGGCTATGCGGAAATTGGGTTTATTGGGCAAAATCGACGTGATCGCGCTGGCCAAACGGGAGGAAGAAATCTATTCTATCGATAGCAAACAGACACTAAAATTAAACCGCATGGATCCCATACTACACATCTTTCAAGCCGTTCGTGATGAATCGCATCGCTTTGCGCTTACGTTCCAGCGAAAAAAACGGAAACTTTTGGCCGTTTTTTTGGCTATTTTTTTAACGGTTGGCGCAGCGCACGCCGGCGTTAAATCGGTGGACGACGCCCAAGACCAGTTGGAAGAAATCAGCAGCAAATTAGAAAAAAATAAAAAACAGCTGGAAGAAAAGCAGGCCGAAAAACAAATTGCGGAAAAGAATTTGTGGGTACTGGCGCGCGATCTCAAATTTTTGGAATTGAAGCGTAATAGCGCCGTTCGCGAGCTCAATCATATCCGGAACAAGTCCGAAGACACCAAAGACCGCATCAAAGACCTAATGGACACCTACGCCAAAAAAGAAGATGTCTTTAAAAAACGAATCGTTGAAATTTATAAGAACAAAAATTTGGGCTTTTTAGAATATTTGTTTTCGCCCAACGAAGTCATGTCCTTTTTGGACGCGACGTATTTTTTCAAAAAAGTAATCGAAGCCGACGCGATATTAATTTCCGATCTAAAAGGCCAGTATGAAACATTAGTAACGCAAAAGGGACAGCTGGAAAAACAAAGCCAAAAAATCGTAGCGCTGAAATCCGATATCCAAGACCAAGAAGGCAAAATACAGGAACGAAAAGACAGCCAACAAAAACTGATCGAAACGCTGCGATTCCAAATCGCGGAGATCGAGCGTAAAAATCGCGAATTGGAAGCCAGTTCACAACAAATCGCCCAATTCATCGTCAATGCCGGACGCGGCAAAGAAGGCTTTTTTGGAACAGGGTCGTTCGTAAAACCGGTCTTGGGATGGGTGTCATCGCGTTTCGGCGCCCGAATACATCCGATATTTAAACGCTGGATTCAGCATCGGGGAATCGATTTTGCGGCGCCCAGGGGCTTTCGAATCTCCGCCGCCGATTCCGGTACGGTTATCGTGGCGGGCCAAAAGCCGGAATATCACGGCTACGGGAAAATCACGATTATTGACCACGGTCGAAATCCGAAGACCGGTAAGCGCATCTCGACCGTCTACGCCCACCAATCCCGGATTTTGGTTAAAGAAGGCGATTTCGTCAAAAAAGGCGAGGAAATTGGCTGGGTTGGCAGCACCGGCTACGCGACGGGGCCTCACCTGCATTTCGAGGTGCGACTCGACGGGGTGCCGGTCGATCCGTTGAAATATCTGAATATATATTAAGGAAAACATGAAGCCTTTTCGGGCGCTTTTATGGTTCGTCCTGATTCTAAACGGCGCAGTCCGCCTGTCTGCAGCAGCGACCGAATTTGGCGATGCCATTATTGGGGACGGGGTAAAACCGGTTCTTTCGGTGCAGTCTGTTTCAGGAACACCCGCTTCCGTTCCCCACCTAGGCATCCTAGGAGAACGCCAAGCGCAGCTTTCGGTAGGGGATGTCAATCTAAGTCAGGGGAATTTGCAACTAACGGAGTCAGATGTAAATCTTCCGGGTAAAAATGGTCTTAATGTGGTCATCCAGAGGTCTTATGACAGTAGCCGATACCGATCAAAGCCGGAGATTCGGCCGATTAACACCACTGCGGATCCCAATCAATTGCCGCACTATTTATGGGGCGCCTATGCCGGCAACGGCTGGAGCTTTAATGTGGGGATGCGCGCGTTTTATGTGATGGCCACACCGGAGAAACGCAAGATCATCATTGAGCACGACGGACAAATGGATCAGTACGAATATAGGAAAGATAGCGACAAGTTTGAAGCGGCGGTGACAGGCAATTTCAACAAGGTGTATTACAAAGTCGACGAAGGGATATATTTGGTTTCAAACGGCATCACAACCGTGTTTGAAACGGCGATCTACACCGAGCGGCATTATCAGTCCGACCTTGCAGAAAACAAGCGCGAGTTCAAAATCAAAGGCTATGCGGTGAGTAGAATTCAGGACGGGTTTAATAATACGATCACCTATGCTCATTCAGACGCGACCCAGGAAACCATCGATACCAGAAAATTCATGTATGCATCGGCCTACAAATGGCTCGATGAGAGCGGGTTTTCCGGCGATTACACAAAAGAAGCGTCCGTTACGCCCAAGAAACTCTCGAAAATAACGGATACCTTTGGCCGCGATGTGAATTTTGATTATTCCGGAGATCGGATCAGCGCCATTCGATATATCGGGGGTAACGGTAACGAAATCAAAATTCAATATGCCTACGATGAGAATGGCAATATGACCTCTGTAAAGACGGGGAGTTTGCCCGAGAAGCAGTATGCCTACTGGCTTCACGAGTTGAAATGGAAACATGAAACGATTTATACCGATGCGCCGTCGGACTGGTTTAAGGGCTACGTCATCGAATCGATTACCACTCCGCTTGGAGAAAAAATAGAATACGCGTATCAAACCGGTTTAACCGGGCAGGCCATTAGCGTCGACTACGAAGAAGTTAAAACCCACGTCAAAGGGGTTTTGGTATTTGCCAGTTCTCCGGTAGTAACTAAGAAGGTGGTGAATGAAGGGAATAATAAGCGTATTTTCGTGATGGCCTATCCTTTAAAACAGTATTTCGCCAATACGATTTACGCAGTAAGTTTTCCAAACAAAACATATTTTCAGCCGACATCGGACACGGACCCTAACGCCAAATCGTATTACTTCGCTACCGCGACGGTCGACAACCCCATCCAAATCCAAGACGAGATCCACGAATTCCAAAACGGATTGCCGATCAAAAAAATGCAAGGCATACATGAAACTACAACGGAATGGGATTTCGTAAAAAACGTCCCCACAAAAGTTACGCAAAAGAAAAACGGCGCGGTTCAAACCGAACAGCTCACAGAATACGGAGCCTACAACAACCCGACGCGAGTCACGCTAAAAAAAGCAGGCGCCAATTTCTCCATCCAAGACACCACCTACTATTCCGACACCGGCTACACCAACCAAAACTTGCTTCGCCTGGTGCAAATGAGCAAGGCCACAGACGTCGCGACCGGCATCAGCCGCGCCAGTTACATGACCTACACCGCCCAAGGCAAACCCTTCGAAAGCTACGAAGGGCCGGACACATCGGGAAGAAAGCTAAAAACGCTGAGCTACGATGGGCAAGGCAGGGTATCCTCTGAAACAAGCTACGGCCCGGGCGGCAACCCGGTGGTGAATTACAGCTACGTTCAAACCGCCACCCAATACATCGTGACCCAAACCCTGAACGGCAAATCAAGTGAACAGACCTACGAATTAAATGCCGGAAACTTGGTGAAATCAAAAAACGCGAACAATCAAAACACACTCTATGCCTACGATGACTACGGCCGCCAGACGACCACCACCTATCCGGATGGAACCACCGACACGATCAGCTATTCATCGGATCTCAAAACCACGACTGCTATGTCGGGAGGGCGCACGGTCGCCAAAACCGTCGACAGTTTAGGTCGAACCGTTTTGGAAGATTTTCCAGCGGGCGAGGAAGACGTCAAATATGACTATTATTTTGGCGGCACGGTAGGGAGGATCTCCAAACAAATCAATGGGATTTGGGCGGTCAAAAAATGGTATGCCTACGATAGCTATCTTCGAAAAACACATGCGGTAAATATGGATTTTGGCAGAACCATTTTTACTTACAACGACGCCAATAATACGGTAATTGTCACCGACCCCCTGGGCCGAACCAGCCAACAAAATGCCGATGAACTGGGCCGAACCATCACCTCAACCGATACCGCAAACGGGATTACCTCCTTTATATACAACGCGTTTGGCGAAACACTAACCATCACCGATCCCCGAAAGCTGACACACAAAACCGACTACGACAATTTCGGCCGCATCAACGCGACGTATCACACCAACACCAACGTTGTCCGATCGATTCCGACCTATGACAAAGGCGCTATCATATCGACCCAAATCAACGACAAATCAGGAAGCCCATTTCGTGCGTACGGGTATGGATACGATACGGAGGGCCGGTTAAAAACTACATCATTGGCCGGTACGGTCCGAGAGACATTAACCTATGACGAAAGCAGCCGAGAAAACGGCAACGGCCAGTTAACCAGCGCGGAAACCCCGGATGCGATCTCCCGGTACGACTACGACGCGATGGGCCGAATCAAAAAAGAAACAACAGTGTTAAAGCCATACAACACCAAGACCTATGTGGTGGAAACCCAATACAACGCCACCAACGGCAATGTCTCGGCCACGATTTTCCCGGATGGCAAAACAATCGCCTATGCCTACGACACCAATCAAAGAGTCAATGCGATTAGCTACGATGCTCGATCGATTGCAGGTTACGAGTACAACGCCAATGGTACAATCAAAAAAATCACATTAGGCAACGGATTTACGATTGATTACAGCTACGCAAAGGACGTCCTGTTGAGCCAAATCCTAGTCAAAGACACTGCGGGCGCAACCTTCTACAAACAAGACTACACGTATGATGGGGTCGGTCGAATGACCACCAATCGCCACTGGGACTATTTCAACCGCAACGGCCACCCGGACGTGCAGTGGGGTTATAGCTACACCAACAAAGACGAACTAAAAACAGTAACGGTAGCGAATCAAGTGAACTACACCCACAACTACGACGCGAACGGGAATCACACACGCTTCGAAACCCGCAACAACCGAACGCTGGGAGGCGACAATATCACGATCGACCCCAACACCGATCAGATCACGGAAAAACGGCAAAACGACGGACGGAAAATCACATTCTCTTACGACGCGGAAGGCAACATGACAGACAAGACCCGACGCCAAAACAACGGCAACCCGGCCGCCTATTCATTGCATTACGACTACAACTATCAAGGCCAGCTCCTCACCGCAGCGATGGACGGGGTAACGAAGGGCCAATTTTATTACAACCACAAACGGCAACGAGTAATGGCAAACACCGCCGATAAAACCGAAGGCCAGGGAATCAAATGGTATTACTGGGACGCCAGCGACCGAATCATTGGCGAAGGCCATGAAAAGAACGGCGACTACGTAAACCGCTACATCTACAGTGGCAACGAAAAGATCGCGGTGATCAAGCGAAATTCAAAGACGGGAAGCGACGACATCCATTATTTCATCAACAACGGACAAGGCACGCCGCTGATGATTATCGATGAAACCGGTAAGATTAATTCGACGATTGATCTGGACGATTGGGGGAATATCCGGACGCTCAAGGGGTCGAAGACGGAAGTGAATTACACGGGCAAGAAGCTGGATCCGGTGACGGAATTGTATTATTTCAATCAGCGGTATTTTGATCCGGAGATTGCAAGATTCTTGACCGAGGATCCTGCCGCACAAGTTCTTAATCTATATCTTTATGCTGGCAATAATCCGTTGATGTATGTGGATCCGGATGGGGAGTTTTGGTTCCTGGCACCATTATTAGGAGCAATTGTTCAAGGTGCAATTTACGGGGCTGCATCTGGAGCAGTGATTGGAGCGACCGTTGGCGGTGTTTCTGCGGCATTCAATAGCCAAAATATTTTTCAAGGAGCATGGGCCGGAGCTTCACAAGGTGCGATTTCCGGGGCTATTTCTGGAGGTATCGCTGGAGGAATCGGAAATATATTTGGCAACGCCATTGACGGAGTGAGCAACTGGGCCGGAAATCAGGGGGGGCTTGGGAATTCAACAATGACCTCTCTTATTACTGACGGAGTTCGTTCTGGAGTCTATTCACTTGGGGAAGGCATTGTCAGCGGGAGGCATATGAGTTTCGAGAATGCTTGGGGTGATTTTTCAGGAGCTTTTGGTAACGGTTCTCTGCAAAGCGGCGCAGAAATGTTATATAAAAACCAAGTTGGATTTGACCCAGACTGGGATTCAGGAGAAGGCTATGCAGGTGACGGAAAGATTAGAGAACGAACCAGTAACGAATCTTTTGTTGGGCAAAGAGAAAACTCTATCGGAATTCCTGTTAAAAATGGGCAAAAGCATCCCATATTTCCCGAGGGAGGCCCATTGAGCAGTGTGTTGAACTCTGTACCTGGCCAGAACGCACATGCAAAGCTGCACGATTCCTGGTCGACAAATGGAATCCTCGCGGTTCTCTCGACTCCCGCTACTCTCCATATTACGTATAGTGCTTTAATTAACCGCCAAAGGAGAACGCGATGATCTACTATTTTTTCATAGCCTTAGCCACCTTTATGCTCACTTCGTGTCGGCACTTTAATGACACACTTTTGGACGTTGCCCAGATAAAGTACGACTCTGCGGAAAACGTAGAGTTTATGCGAAAATTTGGAGGGCCAGGATATGAGTACGGGGTTAAAGCTACATTCTTCGGATCTAAATTATTTATTTCCGGCAATACAAACGGTAGTTTCGGAAATACAACGGACATTTTCTTTTCTGAAATTTCCCCCAGCGGCAACATTTTGAATTCCTTCATTTTCGGAGGAACTCATAGGGACACCATTCAAAGCCTTGTAACTTTGGGCTCGAACGGTCTTCTTTTTTTAGGAAACACGCAGAGCCTTTTCCACACCCCCCTGAAGGATTTAACCAACCCCAGCAGAGAGGAACGTCCAATTGTCGCACTCGCTAATCTCGACGGATCCTTTAAATGGATTTCAGTTATCGAAGAACGAGGTATGTCTCTCCTCGATGGAGTTTTAGACTCCGCAACTAACCAGCTTTTTCTTGCCGGTTATGTGGAGGATCGATTTGCTATTGTGATTTTTGATGAAACAGGAAATTTCAAGTCTGCCTATAAGGGGGAACCTGGCGCATTGGTCGACGTGGGGTCTCTTAAGAATGCGCCGATATACTTTGGCAATCTAAATAAAAATGGTCATTTTCAAGGAGTTATCTCTTTGGGAGGTTTGACGGGTGTGCCTGAAAAAGGAAAGCTGCTTGAGGCTGAAGAAGGAGATGTCGTAATTCAAAGAGCAAATAAACTTCGCGATGATGGAATTATTGTTTCGGGGATAGCTAAAATCTCAACAAAACAAAACATACCATTCTTAGCCCTGCTAGATTCCCAATTTGGCGTGCGGGTCGCGGTTTTGCTGGTTTTCGACGCCAGCCAAACATTCCAAGCACAGTCCGTTTCTGAAACCATATCTGGTGCAATTCTAGTGTCGGGCGTATTGTACAAATCAAGCAAAAATCCCCAGCCATACGCAGTTTTGTTGAGTCGCGAAGGCGATATTCTTTCGGAAAAAATCTGGCAAACGCCCTCAGGATGGGGAATCGACTACTCCATCGAGATGAAGGATCGCTCGATTATTGCTGCTGGGGTGATAGATGAGGATTTGGACGGTAAAGCAGATTTTTTTGCTCATCGATTTTTTATGCCCGATACAAAGGGCGCCATAGGATTGGTGAAAACTAGAAAGTTTGCGTTGAGCCTGAAGGAAGAGCCTATAGTTTTTACACCGTTCTCTCCTCATCGGGTAGTGGATGTCAAAGACAAGATTTACATTAAAAGTCTTCAAAAGTAAGATGAAATTGGACAAACTTCGGAAAAATTGAACAGCTAAAAAATCGCTAGGAAAAAATTAGTCTTAAATCAGGTTTAAAATTGAATTAAAAAGGGAAGTATGCCAATAATGGCTACTTCATTTTATATGCGTAACAAGAAACTTATTCGAATCAGCGGTATTGTCCTGGTGGCGTTGTTTTTTATCGTGCCTATTTTTGTGGGCAGCCACGGGACTTCGGAAGCCGACACCCCCGAATTTAAGCTATTATCGCTGGTAAAAAGCCAGATTAAGAGTGACTACGTCGAACCCAAGGTCGACGAAACGCAGCTTGAATATGGCGCGATCAAGGGCCTTTTAGGGTCGTTGGACGATCCGTATACACGGTTTATGGAGCCTAAAAACTACAAGGAAATGACGATTCGCATGAGTGGTGAGTTTTTCGGAATCGGAATTCATATCGGGATGCGCCAAAACCAGTTGATGGTGATTGCGCCCATATTGGGCACTCCGGCGGCCAAAGCGGGCTTAAAACCGCTGGATGAAATTATGACTATCGACGGCGAAAAAACAGAAAAACTGGGCCTAAATGAAGCCGTCAGTAAGATTCGGGGTAAACAGGGAACCAAGGTGGTAATCGGTATTCGCCGGTTGCCGGATGAAGCCATAGTCGACTTTCCGATTGTCCGCGACAAGATTTTGCTGAAAGCGGTTGAAAAGGTCGAGGTCTTCAAAAAGAAAGTGGGATACATTCAGCTGGCCACATTTGAAAGCCAGAACGCGCCCAGGGAATTTGAAGAAGCGCTAAACGACCTCAAAAATAAACACATTCAGTCGTTGATTGTGGATTTGCGATATAACGGTGGCGGATTGCTTCGCAACGCGATTCAAATTTCCGGAATGTTTTTGGACGAAGGAGCCGTGGTTCATACCGTCGATCGCAACGGCGATAAGCGCACCGAACGGGTATCCGGGGGCGCGATCTATAAAGATAAATTGGTAATGTTGATCAACGAAGGGTCGGCCTCGGCTTCGGAAATTTTGGCCGGCGCCATCAAGGACAACAAGCGGGGCGTCATTGTCGGCAGCCATTCTTTCGGAAAGGCGTCGGTTCAAAAGATTATGAACTTGCCGGATGGTTCCGCCATTCTCTATACCATCGCCAAATACTACACGCCGAGCATGACGGATATCAGCAAAAAAGGGATTAAAGTCGATCTGGAATTAAAAATCCCAACGGTAAATATAGAGGCCATGAAAAAGCCGGGATATATTTACTCTTACGATACCGACTACCAGCTCCAAAAAGCCATCGAAATCGCCTCAGCTATGTAATGTACGCAAAATTATGTTAACCTAAACCCATTCCATCACGTAAGGAAGGGTTTTCATGGCTGAGAAGAAGCGTAAACTTTATAAAATTGGTCATCTGGCCGAGCTGTTAGACGTCTCGTTACGGACGATTCGCTATTACGATCAAATGGGGTTATTGCCCCATGTTAAACGCAGCGACGGCAACGTGCGCCTGTTTGACGACGAGGACATCGAAATTATTAGCCGCATCCGGCGTATGCAAAAAGAAGAATTTTTGCCGCTCGAGGTTATTAAAGATCGGCTGTTTGAAAAAAAGAAAGAAAAAGTAACCGATAGCGTGGTCATAACAGACAGCACCGCCGCCATACCGAAAGACATTCAAGAAAAACTAAATATTCACATGATCCCGTTAAAAATTACTTTGGATGGCAAAGAG
>CAYGHZ010000074.1:0-9376 GCA_964349635.1 uncultured Candidatus Marinamargulisbacteria bacterium | reverse complement strand
CCTCGATCCAAGATGCGTTGGTCGGCGGTCATGACGTGGGTGTGGGTGCCAAATACGGCGCTTACGCGTCCGTCGAGGTGCCACCCCATTGCGATTTTTTCGGATGTGGCTTCGGCGTGCATGTCGACAAAAATCAGAGGGGTTAGTTTTTGGATTTCGGGCAATACGGCGTCTACCCCGCGAAAGGGGCAATCCGATAACGCCATAAAGACACGCCCAATCAAATTCACGACGGCGATCGGTCGGCCCTTTACGGTAAAAATGCGATACCCGCGTCCCGGATTTCCGGGGGGGAAATTTAGCGGACGGATCACTTTTTCCAGTGTTTCAAATAAAGGGATGACATCTTTTTTGTCATAGATATGGTTGCCGCCGGTGAAGGCGTCGATGGCAAGATAGGTCAGTTCGTCGTACACCTTTTTAGTGACGCCAAAGCCGGAGGCCGCGTTTTCAATATTGGCGATTGTAAAATCGATGCGAAGGTCGTTTTGGAGCCGGCGGAGCTGACTATTTAATAGCTCGCGCCCCGGCCGGCCCACAATGTCTCCGATACACAGAATCCGGAGCGGTTCCATTTATTTTGCAACGCCCGTCGCCCGAGTTTGACGAATGACAGAGACTCGAACTTCACCGGGATAATCCATTTCTGTTTCGATTTTTTTGGCGATATCCAGGGCCAATTTATGAGCGCCGGGATCGTCCACTTGTTCCGGGCGAACCATGACCCGAACTTCGCGGCCTGCCTGGATGGCATACGATTTTTCGATGCCGTCGAAGGAATTTGCGATCGCTTCAAGCTTTTCAAGACGTTTTACATAGGCATCCACGGATTCGCGCCTTGCGCCCGGACGCGCAGAGGATATCGCGTCGGCCATCATGACGATTACGGCTTCAATAGTATCCGGATCCTGTTCTTCGTGGTGAGCATTAATGCAGTTGATGACTTCTTCGGATTCGCCGTATTTGCGGCAAATTTCTTCGCCCAAATGAACGTGGGTGCCTTGTTGCTCAAAATCGATGGCTTTGCCGATGTCATGGAGAATGGTTCCGCGTTTAGCCAGGTTGGCGTTCACACCCAATTCCTGCGCCATAATGGCGGCGATGTGCGCGGCTTCCAACGAGTGGGCCAAGATGTTTTGGCCATAGCTGGTTCGATACGATAGTTTGCCCAACAGTTCGATGATTTTGGGATGAAACTTTAGACCCAATTCGTCCGCTGCGGCTTCGCCTTTTTCACGAATAATATCTTGCAATTCTTTTTTAGCGCGGTCGACGGCTTCTTCCACGCGGGTGGGATGAATCCGCCCGTCCAATACCAGGTTATCGAGCGCAATGCGCGCCACTTCACGGCGAATGGGATCGAACGACGAAAGAACAACGGCTCCCGGCGTATCATCGATAATGACATCGACCCCGGTTGCGGATTCAAACGCGCGAATATTCCGGCCTTCGCGACCGATAATTCGACCTTTCATTTCATCGTCGGGCAACTGAACCACCGATGTGGTGGCGGCGGCCACGTGATCCACGGCCGTACGCTGAATGGCGTCAGTCACGATTTCTTTGGCTTTGCGATTGGCGATTTTTCGCGCCTGATCTTCCATTTCCTTAATCATTTGACCCGCGCGATGGCGAGCGTCTTTTTCCACGTTACTCAACAGAATTTTCTCAGCCTCTTCTTTAGAAAATCCGGCGACTTTTTCCAACGCTTTGGATAGTTCTTCTGTTATTTCTTCCTGCTTTTTTTTCTGCTCTTTTGCAGACTCCAATTCTTGGCTCAACGCCGCGTCTTTTTCATTAAGCTTCATTTCTTTGGCGTCGATGTATTTTTCTTTTTCAAGAACGCGTTTTTCGATATCCGCAACGCCCTGCCGACGGGATTTCAGTTCGTCTTCTAAACTGACGCGGGTTTTTGAAATAATCTCTTGTGCTTCGGTCTGTGCCTTTGCAAGCACGGACTGAGCTTCTTTTTTGGCGGCTTCAATGGTTTGTTCAATTGTTTTTTCCGCGCTTTGAATTTTGATATCGGCGGCCATCCGTTTTCTGACATAGAAAACAATGGCTCCGGCAATCGCAATGATGGCGATGCTTAGGGATAAGAGTAGGGTGGTCATTGTTCAACGGGCTCCTTTATTAGCGCAATCGGAAGCCCCACACCTGCCTTTTCTTTAATCTTGGCTTCCAAGTCTTTGCAGAGTTCGGGATGTTCGGACAGAAACTGCTTGGCAGCCTGACGGCCTTGGCCTAAACGTTCGTTTCCGACGGAAAACCATGTACCGCTTTTTTCGATTAACCCCATACTCAGGCCCAAATCTAGCAAGTCACCAATGCGCGAAATCCCTTCGCCGAATTCGATTTCCAGTTCGGTAAACCGGAACGGAGGGGCGACTTTGTTTTTTACGATTTTAACTTTGACTTTATTGCCGATGATATCGACGCCGGATTTAACCGAATCCGTTCGGCGAATATCAATTCTTACAGAGGCATAAAACTTAAGCGCGCGTCCGCCCGGGGTTGTTTCCGGGTTACCGAACATCACGCCGATTTTTTCTCGCACTTGGTTAACGAAAATAACAATGGCTTGCGATTTATTCACGATACCGGTGAGTTTTCGTAGCGCTTGAGACATTAGGCGCGCCTGGACACCCATTTGCGGGTCGCCCATTTCGCCTTCGATTTCGGATTTGGGGACGAGCGCAGCAACCGAGTCAATCACGATTACGTCGATGGCGCCGGAACGAACCAGAGTTTCGGCGATCTCGAGCGCTTGTTCGCCGTAATCCGGCTGGGATAACAATAACGTGCTTAAATTCACTCCTAGTTTTTCGGCATAGCTGGAATTAAGCGCATGTTCCGTGTCGATATAGGCGCAGATACCGCCCAATTTTTGGGCTTCGGCAACTGCATGAAGAGATAGTGTGGTTTTACCTGATGACTCCGGGCCAAAGATCTCGACGATACGGCCTCGTGGATATCCGCCTACACCCAATGCCAGATCCAGCGACAACGCGCCGGTCGATAATACGTCGATGGTTCGTGGCGGCATATCTCCCAGCCTCATTACAGCGCCTTTTCCGTGCGCTTTTTCAATTTGAGCCAGGGCAAAACTTAACGCTTTTGACTTATTTTCATCCATTGGTCACAGACCTCCTTGTGTTTGATTTTCTAACCATTGACGCAGACCAGCCAAAGCGGCCGTAGTGGTTTTTTGTCGTATGATGTCACGAGAGCCTTCGAATCGGTAAAATTTAACGTCGTCTTTTTGTTTCAGTGAAAAGCCAATAAAGACCTTGCCAACGCTTTCAGCGGGATAGGCATCGGTGGCCGGGCCTGCAACACCGGTCGTGGAGATGCACAAATCCGCCTGCAAGCGGCTCTTTAAGCCCTGTGCCATTTCCAAAGCGACGGATTGGCTGACTTCGCCTTCGTTTCGAATCGTGGCAGGCGACACGCCGCAAAAATGAATTTTGGTCGCCGGCTGATAACAAATCGCCCCGCCAAGAAAATACGACGTGCTTCCCGCATAGCGAACCAAGCGCGACGCAATCAGGCCTGCCGTAAGAGACTCTGCTACAGCGATTGTAAATTTATTTTTCTTAAGCAACTGCGACACGTCCCTATCCAATTTAGTCTCAAATTGAACCGTGGCTTGATCCAGTTCCTCTTGAAAGAGTGTTGCTTCTGACATTGAAATCCCTCTGGTTTTAAAGGGACTTAAGCTGTGGTTAAGATTAGGTTGTCACTTTTACCTGTAAAACTTTACTGTTTTTTTTTAACGCTTCAATCTTATCCGTTCTTTCCCAACTTAAATCCAAATCATCTCTGCCAAAATGGCCATATGCTGCTGTTTGCTTATAAATAGGTCTACGAAGATCTAAAGTTTCTATAATGCCTTCCGGCGTTAAATCAAATGTGTCGCGAATCGCTTTTTCACTGATCTCTCCGGTTCCACGAGTATCAATAAAGATAGAAACCGGTTCGGCAACTCCGATGGCGTAGGCTAGTTGAATTTCTACTTCCTGCGCTAAGCCAGCGGCCACAATATTCTTGGCGACGTAGCGTGCCATATAAGCGGCGGATCGGTCTACCTTGGTGCAATCTTTTCCTGAAAACGCGCCGCCGCCGTGACGCGCCCAGCCGCCATACGTATCCACAATAATTTTTCGGCCGGTTAAACCGGTATCGCCAAACGGCCCGCCAATCACGAATCGGCCGGTCGGGTTCACCAAAAATCGTGTTTGCGAATCGATATATTTTGCAGGCACCACTTTTTTAATAACTTTTTCCACCATATCTTTAAAGATCTGATCATGGGAGGCTTCCGGATCATGCTGCGTCGAAATTAAAACCGTATGGACACGAACAGGGGTTCTATCATTGTATTCGATGGATACTTGAGCCTTAGCATCGGGTCGTAAATAAGAAATCTTTTTTTGCTTGCGTTGTATCGAGAGTTCTTTCATCAATTGATGGGCGAGTTGAATGGGTAGCGGCATTAACTCCGGTGTCTGATTGCAGGCATAGCCAAACATAATGCCTTGATCGCCGGCGCCGAGTTGGGTAAACAGCCCCTCGCCTTTGTTGACGCCTTGGGCGATGTCGGGAGATTGCTCGTGGATAGACGACAAAACGCTGCAGCTGTCCGCGTCGATCCCGTACTCAGGGCGAATGTAACCGGCTTCTTTTAACGTATTTCGAACAATGTGTTGGACGTCGAAATGCGCTTTAGAGGTGATTTCACCCCCAACAATCACCAATCCGGTGGTTGTAAAACATTCGGCGGCAACGCGGCTATGCGAATCATGGGCAAATGCGGCATCTAAAATCGCATCGGAGATTTGATCGCAAAGTTTATCGGGATGGCCTTCTGAAACGGATTCGGAACTAAAAATATAGCGCATAAAATGCCTTTCATTTTTATTAGGAAGATTATTGTTTGAAGTTTAACATTTTCATTACGTCAAGCGCAATGGCCAAGGCTTGACGGCCGGTTTCGCCGGAAATTAACGGCGGTTTTTTGTCCTTTATACATGATAAAAAATGGCGTAATTCAAGGTTTAAAGGCTCCTGTTTTTCGAGCGAGACTTCTCGTTTGTTGGGGATGCCAAATTTGATAATAAAATCGCCGAAACTATCAAAATCTTCGGAATAATTACTTTCGTATAATACCAATTCTTGAGTCATATAATTGAGCTCGGCATAGCCTTTGGTGCCGGTAACCGAAAGCGTTCGGATGCGAATCGGAGTGATCCAATTAACTTGGATAAACCCGTTTTGGTCGCCGTAGTTTAAAAAGATTTCTGCGTAATCTTCCCGGTTGCTGTTGAGCGCGCGGCCGGCCGCCCCAGTGACGTTGTCGGGTTGCTTATCTAATAGATAAGAGAAGATATCGATATCGTGAACCGCGAGGTCGATTATGACATTGGCGTCTTTGATTTGGGCGGGAAACGCGCCGACGCGTTTGGAAACCATCGATGTTATTTTTCCCAATGCGCCCTGATCCACCAGTTCTTTTAATTTAAGAACGGCGGGATTAAACCGTTCAATATGACCCACGGTCAAAACGACATTATGTTTTTTGGCCAGCGCAATTAAGTCATCGGCTTTTTCGACGGAATCCGCGATGGGCTTTTCGATTAGCACGTTGATGCCCCGAGCGATGACTTTTTTGGCGATATCGTAATGGAAGCGCGTCGGGGCCGTGATACTGACGGCGTCTAATGGAATAGACAGCATCTCGTCCAAGCTGGTAAAGGCTTGGCAGTGATAGTGATGCGCACATGCTTTGGCTGTCTCGGAATGAATATCGCAGACAGCTGTTAAGGTCGCGTCGGGAATTTCGGAATAATTGCGGACATGGTGTTTGCCCATATTGCCTAGACCGATAACGCCGACTTTAAGTTGGGACATTGTCGAGCATTTAATCAAACTCTATGGCGATTGACAAACTGCGTTGGCACTCTCTATCTTTAAGTGCTAATGAGACTTTCCGAACGAAAAAAGATGATTCTCAACGCCGCGATATCCGAATATATCGATTCGGCTCTGCCGGTGGGTTCTAAGCTCCTCGCCGAAAAATATGGCTTGGATGTCAGTTCGTCGACGATTCGAAATGAACTAAACGAGTTGGAATCAGACGGATATTTGACGCATGTTCATTCCTCGTCCGGTCGGGTTCCCACGGATGACGGATATCGGTTTTATGTGGATGCGTTAATGGAGCCGGAGTCTCTGGATGAGGCGGAACAGCATCCCTTCCATTATATAACGGTGACGATGACTCCCGATCGCAAACGCGTGGTCGCTAATGGCATGTCGCGGTTGTTTAAGCTGCCGGAGTTTCGCGATGTGGAACTGATTTTAAAAATTGTCGCGGCTATTGAAGAGCAGACCTTGATTTTGAATTTATTATCTCACTATAGAGACTGCTGCAGCGTGGTCATCGCCCCCGACGATTTGTGCGAATGCAGTATGGTCATTTCACCTTATAGCGTAGATAATGAAACCGTCGGTGTTTTAGGGCCAAAACGGATGCGGTATTCCGCTGTCGTTCCGATGGTGCAACACAGGAGGATTCCCCACTAATGTCTGAAGAAACAGTGTCTGAAGAGCAACAGCAACCCGTTTCCGAGTTAGAAACGGCCTTGCAAGTGGCGCAAGATAAGATGTTGCGCGCGCATGCGGAACTTGAAAATTATAAAAAAAGAAAAGAACAGGAGCTCGATAATTTTCGAAAGTTTGCCGTTGAAAAATATGTGCTGGAATTGTTGCCGGTGCTAGATAGCTTCGATCGCGCATGTGAGCACGATGTTCCGGAAGGGTTTTTGCTGATCCAAAAACAGTTTCACTCGGTGCTTGAAAAATTAGGGGTGAAGCCTATTGAACTTGAATTAAGTAAAACGGCGTTTGATCCTCATTTGCACCAAGCGGTGTTGCAGGAAGAAAATAATGAGGTAGATGCTCATACGGTCTTAAAAGAAATGCAAAAGGGATACATGCTGCACGATCGAATGCTGAGGCCTTCGATGGTAGTGGTCTCGAAAAAATCAGAAGGAGAGGAGAAACAAAATGGCTAAAATATTAGGAATTGACTTAGGCACCACGAATTCGTGCGTGGCGATTATGGAGGGGAAAGAGCCGGGCGTTGTGGCGAACTCGGAGGGTACGCGTACTACTCCTTCGGTGGTTGGCTTTGCAAAAGACGGCGAGCGGTTAGTTGGACATTCCGCCAAACGTCAGGCGATCACGAACCCGCGAAAAACCGTTTATTCGATTAAGCGCTTTATGGGCCGTAAGCACGACGAAGTCCGTCATGAGGAAAAAATTGTTCCGTATGAAATTGCGGACCGTAAAGATGGCGTGTTGGTCGTAAAAATCGATGACAAAGATTACACGCCGCCGGAAATCTCGGCGATGATCTTGCAAAAAATCAAAAAAGACGTTGAAGCGTATTTGGGCGAGGAAGTGAAACAAGCCGTTATCACGGTACCCGCTTATTTTAATGACAGTCAGCGTAAGGCTACTAAAGATGCCGGTGAAATTGCCGGTTTGGATGTTGTGCGTATCATCAATGAACCGACGGCGGCCGCATTGGCTTATGGAATGGACAAGAA
Organism: uncultured Candidatus Marinamargulisbacteria bacterium; assembly: GCA_964349635.1. GTDB lineage: Bacteria > Margulisbacteria > Marinamargulisbacteria > SXXA01 > CAYGHZ01 > CAYGHZ01. Next base: position 1,763 of record CAYGHZ010000074.1, on the reverse strand, counting down.
ACACGAAGAAAAAATTGCCGTTTATGATTTTGGCGGCGGTACGTTTGATATCTCGATTTTAGAAATCGGCGACGGCGTGTTTGAAGTCAAATCTACCAACGGCGATACGCATTTGGGCGGGGACGACATCGATCAGGTGATTATCAACTGGATGGTCGAGCAGTTTAAAAAAGACAATGGTGTGGATCTGAGCAAAGACCAAATGGCGTTGCAGCGTTTAAAAGAAGCGGCTGAAAAAGCTAAGATCGAATTGTCGTCGACCGTGACCACCGACATTAACCTTCCGTTTATTACGGCGGATAATACCGGGCCGAAGCATTTGAACTATCAGCTGACGCGCGCCAAGTTTGAGCAGATGATCGAGTCGATGATTAAGCGTTCGATGGAGCCGTGTGAAAAAGCGTTAAAAGACGCCGGGCTTTCCGTGAGCGACATTAACGAAGTTATTTTGGTGGGCGGAACAACCCGAATTCCTGCGATTCAGGAAGCGGTAAAGAAGTTTTTTGGAAAATAACCCCATCGCGGTGTAAATCCGTACGAAGTTGTAGCGATTGGCGCGGCAATACAAGGCGCAGTGTTGTCCGGCGATGTGAAAGACATTGTTCTGTTGGACGTAACTCCGCTGTCTTTGGGGATTGAAACCTTGGGCAACGTGTCGACCAAATTAATTGATCGTAACACCACGATTCCGACGTCGAAGAGCCAAGTATTTTCGACAGCGGCCGATGGACAAACCAGCGTTGAAATTCATATCCTGCAGGGTGAACGCGGCATGGCGGCGGACAACCGCAGTTTAGGGCGCTTTATTCTGGATGGCATTCCGCCCGCGCCACGCGGCATTCCGCAAGTCGAGGTCACATTTGATATCGACGCCAACGGTATTTTGAATGTGCATGCGAAAGATAAGGCGACGGGTAAAGAACAGAAAATTACGATTCAGGCGTCCTCCGGTTTGACAGAAAAAGATATTGAGAAAATGAGACAGTCGGCCGAAGAACATGCCGAGGAAGATAAAAAGAAGCGTGAGCTGATCGACGCTAAGAATCACGCTGATTCGGCGATTTATTCCACCGAAAAACTCTTGAAGGAAAACGAAGCTAAAGTCAGTTCGGAAGCCAAAGAGAAGCTTCAAAAGGGAATGACCGACCTGAAAAAAGCGCTTGAATCAGATAATGCCGAGACGATTAAATCTGAAACTGAAAAATTCCAACAAGAAGTCTATGCCGTATCTGCCGAACTTTATAAAGCGGCGGAACCCCCCAAGGCCGATCAAGAAACCCAGGAAAAGAAAGACGGCGGCGTTGTCGACGCCGAATATACCGAAGTGGATGATAAAGATAAAAAATAATGGCGGAGGATTTATACCACGTTTTGGGGTTGGATCGTAACGCCAGCGACGCCGATATTAAAAAAGCGTATCGCCAGTTAGCCCGCAAATACCATCCTGATGTGAACAAGGCCTCCGACGCGGAGGCCAAGTTCAAAAATCTGCAAAAAGCCTATTCCATTTTGTCGAATCCCCAAAAGAAAGCGCAGTATGATCAGTTCGGCGTGGCCGATGATTCGGCGTCCGGATCTGCAGGGGCTGGCGGATTTGGCGGTTTTGAAGGTGGATTTGGCGGAGAGTCATTTGAAGATATTTTTGATGCTTTTTTTGGCGGGTCGCGACGTGGACGCGAGAGCGGCGCCCGACGCGGCGAGGATTTGCGTTATGATCTGGAATTGACCTTGGAAGAAGCGGCGTTGGGGACGGCCAAACCAAT
>CAYGHZ010000073.1:0-9570 GCA_964349635.1 uncultured Candidatus Marinamargulisbacteria bacterium | reverse complement strand
GTCGAGTACCCCTTTGGATGATCTGGTGGATTCGCTTCTACATTGGCGCCATCAAGAAATTTATCAAACCCGTCTTTTTGCGCCAGACGTTTCACAACCATATTAGATTAGATGAATACCTAGAGCTTTATGAATCCAAATGGCAAAAAAAATAAATAAGATTCTCCTGGTGAGGCCAGACGCTATTGGGGACGTGGTACTGATGATTCCCCTGATCAACTCGATTAAAGCAACTTTTCCCGACTCTCAAATTGTAACGCTGCAACAGGGCTACACGAAAGCGCTTCTGGACAATCACCCAAATGTATCTGAAGTAATCGTAGATTGGAAAAAATCGGGAAAAATAAAATCGATTCGTGATTTCTTTACGTATGCCGCCTATCTAAAATCATTTCATTTCGACGCCGTGATCTTTTCCTATATCGATATGTTTTACGCAGCACTTGCGATAGCCGCAGGAATCCCCATTCGCGTCGGGGATAAAAACAGGCTGCTTCAGCGTCTGCTTCTAACCCATCCAATCAAACAAAATTTCCGAAATCTAATGAAGCATGAAACCGAACAAAATATCGATTTGCTTTACGGTTTAACCGACACGGTCGCCGTTGATCACACCATGAACCTCTTTTATGAAAAAGAAACCGATCGTAAAAAAAATAGCTATATTTTGATTCATCCCACTACGGGTGGGGGCAACCGCGCCTGGCTTTCGGAAAAATATTCTCAGCTGATCGATAGGATTCACGATCAAACAGACCTGGACGTGATTGTCAGCGGGTCGGGGCAAAAAGATATCGCGATTGCCGAAAAAATTGCTCAGGGTTGCAAACGAAAACCAATCAACTTGGCAGGAAAAACGACTCTCGATGAACTGAAAGCCCTAGTCGCCTCTGCAAAAGTGGTAATCGGTACAGATACCGGCCCCACACATATTGCCGCGGCATTTCAAATTCCCGTCCTTAGTATTTCGCCAACCAAATTTGTGAAGTCGCTGCGTTGGGGCCCATGGCAAACGGTCAATAAAATTGTGGGAAATCCTAAGCAATGCAATTGGATATGCAACCCCTATCAGTGCGTAAAACTGGACTGTCTGGAGGCGATTGATGTTAAGTCCGCATTCGACGAGCTGATGATCCTGATGGAAAAACCGCCGAGGGTAGAAAATAACAAACGAGAATGGTTTCGCGCTTCTATTAATATAGGGATCTATGGCCACAATCCTGAATACACGGCCCGACTCAAAAAAATAAATCTTTCAGTATATAAACTAGACATTCCATGGTGGCGATTAGATAAAATTATCTCGTTTATTTGGCAACGAGATATCAACGTCATTCATCTGTTTCCCGGAAAAATGAAATGGTATTGGAAAGGGATTGTTCGACAACTGTCGGCGCTTCGATTATATTGTCCGCCGGTTATTTGCGATTTTCCCGATACGGTTGACGATCCCATTGAAGACTATATGAAAGCATTTTATGCCACAGATTAGCATTATTTTAGGCACGTACGGTCAAAAAGAAATCTTAAAAAAAGTCTTGGATTCGTTTCAAGAACAGACACTTTCGGGTACAAAATTTGAGATCGTTGTGGTGGATTCGTCATCGCCGGACGGAACTGGCGAGTTCCTGACATCGTATCACCCAAATTATCAATTTAAAGCCATTATTCAAGCCAATATGGGGAAAGCGGCGGCACGCAACCGGGCCATTTTGGAAGCAAGCTCGCCCCTGATCTTGATCACCGATGCGGATATGATCGCCCATCCCAAACTAGTGGAAACCCACCTGGAGGCGCATCACGCATTTGGAAAACCGGCCAGCTTCGAAGGCCTTACCTATAATATGCGCCGTCTGGAATGGCCCTCTTCACCCGACAACCTGACGGCCTACATCTCCAAAGACTATTCCGATGGCTCCAAGCTGGGTTGGTACTATTTTTTGACCGGCAATATTTCGTTGCCAAAGGCGCTTTTTGAGAAATTTAAGGGTTTCGATACCGACTTTAAAGGCTACGGTTGGGAAGATTTGGAATTGGGATATCGCATGTCGCAAATGAAAATCCCTCATTTTTACCTTAAAAACGCGATTAATTATCACTACCACGTCATCACCGAAGAGGAAGAAATCAGGAGAAGCGTAGACAAAGGAAAATCCGCCAAGGTTTTTCTGGAAAAACACCCTGAATTGAAGTGGTTTTTAGGCTGCAACCCGCTTTCGCTATTCGTGCACAAACAAATCAAAGAAGACGGCCGCATCTATTCCTACCTGAAACAAAATTTCTTTGATTCCAAAACAGACTGGAAACATCGGTTTGGCGCGTGGTTTTTGAAGGAACATCATTATCTTACCGGGATTCGGTCGCATGTTTAAAAAGCTGGGTGGTTGGGAATTGTAACTTTAGGAGAATTCCATGTTGCGGGTCGCGGTAGTTGGCGCGTCCAATAAGCCCCACCGAATTTCCTATCAAGCGGTTTCTGCGCTGCTTGATGCGGGGCACGACGTGTATCCGGTTCATCCCATATTGCGCGAAATCCAGGGCCTGCCGGTCTACCAGGCGATCTCCAAGCTGCCTGAACCTGTCCATACCATGAGTATCTACGTAAACGCAGACCGTTCGGCAGGAATGGCAAGAGAGATCCTGAAACTGGGTCCGAAACGAGTTATTTTTAACCCCGGAGCGGAAAACCCACCCCTTGCAAAAACCCTCGAAGACAACGGTATAAATGTTTTGGAAGCATGCACACTGGTCTTACTTCGTACTAAACAGTTTTAAATTCGTGAAATAGCGAATAATCCACATGCAAAAAGCCATTTGGGAGCCGGGATAAGGCGTCTTTAAAGTGTGCATCCCAAACCACGGTCGACGCATTGTAGGCATGTTTAGCATGGATCGTATTCGCCAAAACCGAATCATAGCCAAGTAGTGTGGCCACAATTTGAATTTCGTCCTTTTCCAGAGATTCCTGGGTCGCTCCGAATAGCGGGCTGGTCTCGTCAATGACATGAATCACCGACCAGCTAACCATAAATAAAGGAGTTTTGCTGCGTTCCAGCTTCAAATCAATCATACGCCGGAGATTTTCGCCTTCCGCCGTGACTTCCTGCCGCAACAGAACCAAGCTCATTTCTGCTTCGAGCACGTGATTACCTCGCGAATTGGCCACGCGAAACGTCAGGCATCGTTTCCCATTATGATAATTAATCAAGGCGACTTTGCTAAAGACAACGCGAGCCGTCGGACGCGAAAACTTAGCAAACATTAGACCTGCGGTCACGGCAATCATAAACATACCGATCATCGCCTCGACCATCACAAACAAATTAGCCAAGAAAGACTGAGGGTGGATATTGCCATAACCAACCGTAGCAATCGTATGAATAGAAAAGAAAAACGCGCTTTGGAAATCGTGGGCCACCATACCGTCAAAGCCCCCAATTTGGCTATAAATATAAGCAAATACGGCATTGGTAACCAAAAACAAGCCGATCATAATATAAAGAAACTGAGGCCACGAAAGGGACAAAAGCCAATAATAGCCGTCCCGCAACGGATCTAGCTTTGCCGTAGTTTGAACGATGTTAGCCGACCGCGGCAAAATCGCCCTCCGCCTTGGCATCCACGGGCCGGATCTTTCGTATTAAATAGATACTAATCAGCGTCGCAGCCATCGCGATATATCCGACGTAACCGTAATGCTGAAGGTGACCGTCGCTGGACTTCACGACAATCGCCCCAGCCATAAACGACGCAATAGCGGCTGTAAATTGTTGGACGGAGGAATTAATGCTCATAAAACTGCCGCGGTTTTGAGGGCGAACAGCGGAGGTCACCATGGCCATCGCAGGAATCATGCGGCCGCCTACGACAATGAAAAATAGAGTCGTAATAATCAAAACCATCCCAATCGCCATCGGCGGTAAATGGGTAATGACAAAAATAAATAAAAGCGAAATGAAGGCAAAAATGGTAAACACTTTCGGCTTGCCAAATTTATCCGCAACCTTCCCAACAATGGGCGATGACACGAGGCTCACCAACCCGCCCAGAAAATAAATATAGGCCAACTGATGTTCCGTAAATCCGACGTTAGCGACCATGTACGGGCTCAAAAAAGGAATAATCGTGAATTGGCCTAGCATCAGAAACACCGTGAGCAACAACGCGCTGATCTGATTAGGACTCTGGGCAATATGTTTAAGTGCCTGCAATGAAATCCTGTGATTGGGATCGACGTGAGATTTCATGGAAGGAATAACATACGACACGAGAATAAAAATAATCGAACACGCGCCAACCAAAAAGAAAAAGGGCGCATGCCAATCGAAAACATTAGCCATATATAAACCAAAAGGGACGCCAAAGATGGAGGCCGCCGAAAACCCGGCCATCACAATTCCCATCGCGGCGGCGCGCCGCTCGTGTGGAACGGCATCGCCCACCACCGACAACACCGTCGAACTCAAGATCCCGCCAAACAAACCGGCAACGGTACGCGCCAAGATTAATGTCACATAAGTCGGCGCCAATGCACATGCCAAGGTACCCAATAGAAAGCCGATATACGTAGTCCGCAATACCGTCTTTCGATCATAGCGATCGACGATGAAAGAGGAAAGAAATCCAAAAATTCCGGCGCTAAACATATACGCCGCAACCAGGAGTGAAAACTGTTGCGGCGTAATGCTTAAAAGTCTCATCAATTGCGGGCCTAACGGCATCATGATCATAAAATCCATGATGTTGGTGAATTGGATTGCGGCTAGGGTGAGGAGGAGGATGGTTTCCTTTTTGCGCATTTAGGTAGCAAAGGTTAACAGGAGTTGTCCCTGCTGTAAAATTTCTCCTTGGGAAACAGCCAATTCCCCTATCGTAAATGCGCGGTCTGCCTTGATTTGTATCTCCATTTTCATCACGGAAATCGTGTATAACAGCTGTCCCTTCGTAACATTATCTCCAGATTTTACATGGACCTGAGTAAGATTGCCTGCATATTGCGAGCCTAATTCCTTCGTCGGATCCGTTGCCATTCGTTTGTGATCGTATGTCGCAACTCGAACCTCTTTTCTCCCATTGTTTTCTACTTTAATTTTTACAGTCGTCGTCTTCGAGCCATCCGGATACACCACTTGCTTGGCATCAGAAAGCGCGACGGATACCGGCTCTCCATTAATATGGGCCCATACCGCTTCTCCAAAGTCGAGACCTTGATAGTATTGTCGGCCGTTCAGATGAGACGAAACCGCGCCATAATTGAGCCAATGGTTAATAAAAACTTGTTTATAAGCATCGCCGAACATCCCAAAATAGACGACGTCGTTGCGCGTTACCAATGATGGTTGAACGCCACCTTCCTGGGCCAATTTCGACTTCGCCCCTTCAAAATCAAACGGAGCAAGTGTTCGAGCAGGAATTCCGGATATTGGGCTTAAATTCAAGTGTCGGAGAACCTGCGGTCGGAAGCTGGGATAACCGAACGGCGGAGTTCCCAATTCTCCTCTAAAATACTGCCTAACCGACGGGGGCCATTCCATTTTTCCGGGATCCGTCGTCAACACTTCTGCAAGTTGCCGAACAAGCGGACGAAACGGAACCACGCTCGTTACCAATCCGGAACGCACCGCGTTGATCCCAAAATCTCCTGCCACCTTGGAGCTCGGTGTTACAAGCGGCGGATTTCCCATAAGATGGCGGGCCACTCGATAGGCGAATAGAATGAGGTCTTTATCAACCAAACCTGTTGCTTTCGCTTGTTGCTGATATGCCGGCCACTGACCTCCGGGCATCTTTGACGCCTTTGTTTCATCCGGCCCCAAACCCTCTTCCTCAAACGGCGCATATTGTGACCGCACTTGCCCTACCACTTTCGTAAACGCCCGCAACACCCGTCGGTTGAGATCCAAGTTACCTAGCCGATCTAAAATAGGCGAAAGGGGCCCATGGGTATCCGCATAAGCGTCGGTCACAACGTCTGCAATATGTCCGCCGGCCTCTACAAACGCTACAACAACATCCGCCGCACGTTGACTATTGTTATGGGGGTGAAGGTGAATTGGTAAATTTGGATATTTTTCACGGATATACCCCACCAACCTGCTGATCGACTCTGGCGTCAATTGGCTTGCCATATCTTTAATACCCAAAATAAAGGGGGAATCTCCCATTCGTTCTACAATTTGATCAATCAGCCCGTACCAGTATGCATCTGTATATTGACGTTCGCTGGGTAGAGCATCGATATCATCCGTGGTGTAAGAAATAGCCACTTCGGGCACTCGGCCTCGATTCGAGACCAGTTTAGCCGACAACATTAGGTTATCGACGTCATTCAAACTGTCAAAAAATCGACTTAACTCTACACCACCGTCTATAAAGCAATCATTCATGGCCTTAAGAAGGTTCTCAGGAATATTGCTGTATGCAACGCCGTTGGCGGCGCGATTTAACATTTGCGCAAACCCAATGTTCAATTTATTTCCAAGAGCCGTTCGCGTACCCGCAAGCTGTCCGATAAAGCGGCTTGCAACATCAGGAACTGCACCGCCATCCATCTCAACGCTAAAAAGACGGCTTCCAAATACCGGCTCCATATAATCTAAAAGCAATTCAACGTCGCGCTGGAGCATGCGATTGGCAATAGCCGATTGAATAGCGTCTCTTAAATCCAAAGGTGTGAATAGAGGTCCGTTTTCGGCGACAAAATTAAGGATAGCGTTGATCAAGGCCCTACCGGAAAGAGCCCGCCACCTAACAGTGACAGGCGCTAAGGTACCAGCCTGTTTTGCCTCGTCGATCGTTTCGTCCAACTCCAACATGTCTACTTTTGCATCGCGGAATTTGGCACCCTCCTTCAATCCGGGGTGCTTAATTTGCTTCGCTGTCATGTCAGCCACATACTTAACCAGGCCGTCCACCTGCTCATCGCTTGATAGCGGACTGGTCCGTAGAGTGTAACGCAACAAGTGAGCGTCCAAAGTAGATACGGTAAATTGATTATTCCTAAATTCTGCGCTTTCTAAAATATTAAGCAACATCTGCTTATTGGTCCGGAGCGTCTGACTGGAAATATGCGTCCCGCACAAAAAGCTGATGGCACACTGAATCGTTTCGTCCCATGTAGCCCCGCTAATTGTTACTTTTCCAAAATTATTATCAGAATTAGAGTCCACTGTATAGCCGGTGTTCGCACAGGTCATAATTTCAACACTATCGGAAGTAACCGGCATGCTGATCCCTTGTATCGTTCCGGGCGCAGGCTGAAGCAAATGATTTTCCGCACAAAGTCGAAGATGGATCGCACATCGATCTCTGCGAATATCGGTCGGCATGAAATTACGGATCAGCTCCCCGTTACAAACCCGAAGAAGGCTTTCAATGAGATTTACCCCCACACGCATTTCCGTCACTTGACTGGTACCCGAATGGCTCTGTTCTGTCACAGGATGTTCTACCTGAAGCCGGCCATTTATTTCCATAAATGTCCACTCGCCAGTCTCAGCATCCATCATCATTTCCGCCGTCCCTGCACCAACATAAGACGTCCCCTGAAGAGTGGCCCGAACAGCTCTTTGCATCTCTGCTCGCTTCGTAGGTGACAAGCTGCCGTTCGACCATTCTATTGCCTTTTGATTACGCCGCTGAACCGAACACTCGCGCTCATCAAAAAGCTGAACGTTTCCTTCTTGATCTCGTACAAATTGGAATTCGATATGTCGACCATTTTGGATAAATTTCTCGGCAAAAAACTGAGTATTGGTGCGTCCATAAACACTTTTCATTTCAGCATGAACTTCATTCCAAGCCTGTTGGCAATCTTCAACAGTCCGAATGGTACGTTGTCCGCGTCCACCGCCAGCATCCGGAGCTTTTAACTGTGTTTTGCCATGCTTTAGAAAAAATGCTATCAAATCCTCAACCGAATTAATTGGGCTCCAAGCTGCAATTGAAACACCCGCCTGAGATGCGCGCTCCTTCAAACGCATTTTATTTCCTAATGCCCTTAGGGCATCCCCCGGTGGGCCGAGAAAACAGATTTCATTTTTGGCACAAGCGTCGGAAAACTCCGGATTTTCAGATTCATAACCCCACTGCACCGCCATTCCATCACAACCATTGGCTTTTGCTTGCTGAATTAAACTTGCCTGATTCGTGTAGGTACCGGGCTCCGCCAAAACATAAGGAATGCCGAATCGAGTCAATTCACGAATCATAATCTGAGCCGCTACGTCCCGATGAGCAATCAAAACTTTATGATAACGAGTCAAGTGAATCGGATTGGTTTCTTTATAACGTCCGCCGCCAACATTAGGTGTCATCTGAACCGTATAGGTTTTGGAGTCTTTCTTTTCAGCTTTTACTTCTACTCTAAATAGCGGCACTCTAACCATTGTTGCCGGAGGAGTGGCCGTGCTTTTGTGGGGAGCCTTAGATGTATGAACAAATGCAGGCTTATGATTCGACACCGACACAGGAAGCAATCGCCGCACAGACGATAAAGACGATGATGCGTGCGGTAACCTGCGAACGCCTTGACGGAAAAGATGGGCGCAACGCGACGCCAAAAAAGCAGCACGATTTAAATGCATAAAAAACTCTCCTCAAACAAGAAAATGTAGGGGGACGCCAAAAAGCGAAGATCCCCCCCAAAGGAACACAAATCCGCTTTTTGACACAGTCTCCCTACCGCGCCAAAAAACTTATCACTAATTTATGGAAATTAGCGGAAATTTAACGGAGAGTGAAATTAACGTCAATTGCTCTTTTTAGTTAACAAAACTTCCAAAAAATCAATTTTGTAATATACACTGATGCCCTATGGCTAAGTTAAAACTAGACCTGCACGACATCTACAACAAAGGCGCCAAGATCGACGCCGAATTAAACCGGATTATTCATGAAGCCATCGCAAAAAAAATCAAGCTTGTTGAAATCATTCCAGGCAAAGGATCCGGCCAACTTAAAAAATCAGTACTGCGCTTCTTGAATCAACCGGAAATCAAGGCGCTCTATCACCGCATCGACAAGGACTCGAAAAATTTTGGGCGGTTGTTTGTGCATTTTAAATAGCCGATGTTTAGATTTCCACCTGAGTGGGAAGTATGGATAGGTGGGAATTGAATAAATACGCTATCCCCCACTATACTGTACCGAGGAGGACTCTCTATGCAAACCATCGTAAGGCCTGATTCAAAGGGTCGAATTTCGTTAGGTAAATATGCCAAGGGCGTCAGCAGTTTCGTGCTGGAAATGGGTCGAGACCACCAAATCGTCCTTAAACCGCAAGTCGAGATACTAGCCAGAGAAAAATGGCTCTTCGAAAATAGCGCGGCTTTAAGATCCGTCATTGCCGGAATCGAGCAAGCCAAACAAGGAAAAACCAAGAAACGAGGGTCATTTTCTAAGTATGCCGAGGACGAGTTGGATTGATGCGGTTCGAATTAGAATTTACACAAGAAGCTGAATCCCAGCTAGCTCATCTTGAAAAAAATTCATCCCTCAAAAAACGACTTCAGGCCGTTAGGAAAACACTGGGATTGATGGAAGCAAACCTTCGCCATCCGTCGCTAAATA